>CAZELW010000029.1:0-10846 GCA_964513135.1 uncultured Dehalococcoidales bacterium | reverse complement strand
GACACCTGGCGGAGGGCTGCATTGAGATTGTTCTCTTTATTCACCAGTGCGCGCTGGGCTGATGTTAGAGCACGATTCAATGATTTAAGCTGGTCTTCCCAATTGTCAATATCTAACCTGACCAGTTCGGCTCCAGCCTCAACAGTGTCTCCTTCACTGACCAGAACCTCTTCCACGGTTCCGGCCATATCAAATGCCAGCTTTTCCGATTTGGAGAAGGCCAAATTCCCGGTGCCGATCACGGATATGGAGATATTCCCGCGCTGGACCTGGGTTATTTGCGGTTGGGCAGTGGGTGTCGCTCCGGCGCTGCTAGCGCAGCCGTATGAAGCAAAGACTATTCCGCTGACGATTAGCGATACCAGAGTGGCCTTTAAAATTTTCATTTTATCACCTGCACCTTCATGCTTTTGCTTTGTGGCTTTGTATTAATCATACTAACAGAATGTTAAGTAAATGTTAAAGTAATGGTGGCAGGTGATTGTGAGGGGACCTCAGGAAAGCAGGAATTATTGCGCTTGCAGCTGTCTCTGCACGGGCAGGGTGAAGGAAAAAACGCTGCCTTTACCCAGCTCACTCCAGACATCAACGGAGCCTCCATGGGCTTCCACCAGGCGTTTGGCTATAGTAAGGCCCAGCCCGCTACCGCCCCCGGCCCTGGCCCGGGACTTATCCACCCTGTAAAAGCGTTCAAACATATGAGGCAGGTCTTCCGCCGGAATGCCCGCGCCGTTATCGGCGACGCTGACCTTTATCGAGTGATCGTTCTGCCTGGCCGACACCGTGATTTTCCCGCCGGCGGCAGTATGAGTGATGGCATTGGATAGAAAGTTATGCAATACCTGGCTGATGCGGTGGTAATCGACATTGATCAGGGGCAAACCTGAGGGAATATCCGCGGAGACTTCCAGATCTTTGTCCTGCGCTTTGACCCGAATAGCTTTGATAGATTGTTCGATAATTTGTCCCAGGTCTTCAGGCTGGCAAATCAACTTGAGGTCACCTGCGTCAGCCATAGCCAGTTCCTGAAGATCGTTTACCAGCCGGGAAAGCAGGTCGACTTCTTCACTCAGCGAAGCGATGGTGGCCGCATCCGGTTTTACGACTCCGTCACGAATGGCTTCCAGGTAACCGGCGATGTTGGACAGCGGAGTCCGCAACTCGTGAGCAATGTCAGCGACGATCCTCCGGCGCAACTTTTCCAGGCGTTCAAGGTCGCCGGCCATCAGGTTGAATTTCCTGGCCAGCTTTCCCACTTCGTCCTGACTTTGCACCTGGACTCTCTGGGCAAAATCACCCTGTCCCAGCTTCTCAACCGTGGAAGTGAGCACCCGGATTGGTGAAGTGATGCGGCGGGAAATAAAATAGGTCAGAATCAGAGCGATAATGATCGCGATCAGGCTTCCCCAGATGAAAAAACGGCTTATAGCGCTGGAGAGATAAATGGCGATCACCGGGGAATCCTGGGAGCTGATATAGAGCGTGCCGAAAGAGCCCGCCGGGTTTATAGCCGATGCTGAAGAACCGGGGTTGGCCGGGAAAGGCAAACGACGGGGACCGGTGAGGAATATCGAAAGGGGGATGCCATTATCACTGGTGCGGTATTCCTTTCCAATCAGGTTATTCTGGGAGTCCGCCATTACAATGCCGTCTAAATCGGTGACTATTATACGTCTTTCTTCCATGGTAGAAAGCTGCTCCACCAGGGGCTGGATTCCAGACCAGCCCTGGTTCAGGAGGTAATAGCGAGACAAGATATATTCTATTCTGGCGGCGCGGACCTGGTTATTATATTCCTCCAGTCGCCTGATTTCACCCAGACTGCTCCGAACGACAAAAAAGGAAACGCTGCCGATAGTAACCAGGATCACCAGCAAAAAAGCCAGCATAAGGCGAAACTGAATGTTGTGGATCATTCCGTCCCCCCACTGAACTTGTACCCCGAGCCATAAACCGTCTTGATAAAGCGGGGATGACTGGCGTCCTGCTCCAGCTTCCTCCGCAGATTTAAAATATGCACATCAATGGTGCGGTCGAATCCGTCAAAATCATATCCCATGACTTTTTCAACCAGTTGTGCGCGGCTGAAAACCCGATTTGGCTCTCGCATCAGTACCCCCAGCAGCTTAAATTCAACCGGAGTGAGATCAATAGATCGGCCAGCCAGGAAAACTTCGTGCCGGAGAAAATTAATGGTGAGGTCTCCGGAACGGATTTCCTCCGGACCCATCCGGAGCATCTCATCGGGAGTGCGTCGGAGTACTGCCCGGACCCGGGCAGCCAGCTCTTTAGGACTGAAAGGCTTGGTGACATAGTCGTCTGCGCCCATATCCAGCCCGATTATGCGGTCTTCTTCGGTAGTCCTGGCAGTAAGCAGGATAATAGGAACGGAGGACTCATTTCTCAGTGTGCGGCAGACCTCCAGACCGTTGATTCCAGGCAGCATGATATCCAGTACGATCAGGTCAGGACGCGCTTCACGAGCCAGGCGGAGCGCCTCGTTGCCGTCGCTGGCGGTCAAAACGGAATAGCTGTCCCTGGTCAGATAAAGCTTGACCAGTTCGACAATTTTGGCGTCGTCATCTACTATCAGTACCTTTTTACCGGGCATGGGCTCTGGTCCTCGAGCTAATGCTAGTATAAAAATATTAAGAAATTATTAATTCACATTACGGCACTGGCTCATGATGCTTTGAGGTTACAACTTGCTTAAGCCGCAACGTGAGTGATTAATATCATTTTTACGGTGACCACCTGAAGTTTACATAAATTCTATCGGAAATGCAAAAGTTGAGAGCAGTTGAGGATGACGTAAAGTGACAGTGTGACTCGTCGTAAATTTATACCTGAGCCTGTCGCATCATACGCATGACCAGTTCCTCAATCACTTTAACATCGCTGTGGGCGGTATCCCGAGCACTATAGACCAGCGTAACATCGGTCTGCTCAGCCATCCGGGCGATTTTCTCCAGAAGGGCCGTCTTGCCGGGCTCTGATAATTCTTGAAGGTACTTCTGCCGGAACTCTTCCCATTTTGCCGGATCATGGCCGAACCATTTGCGCAGTTCAGTGCTGGGGCCCAAATCTTTCAGCCATTCATCTATTTTAGCCTCAGATTTGCTTAAGCCCCGGGGCCACAGCCGATCGATTAGTACTCTTCTGCCATCAGTGGATTCCGGCCTGTCATAAGACCTCTTTATCTTTAACATTTCATCACCTCGCAACAGCGTTCTTAAACGCTCTAATGTTAATTATATTATCATTCTGCCGGCATTAAACCTTATCGGATATTTCTGCCGGACCACCAGGTCCGCCCGCAGGTTCCGGGGCAGCAAAATCGACAAAGGGAATCTGGAGAATCTCAAAGCGTGCAGGAAACGACTGATTTAACAGGAGATAAACCTGGAATGAATTAAATCCGGAAGGAAATCCGGATTAGAGTAGTCCTGGATATTTAACCTCTCTGGAAGTTTGAAAAATAAGCTTTTGTCCAAACCGGCCGGTTAAGACAGGGCAGCTTTTTCAGAGTACGCCGGGGAGTTGTTTGAAATTTCGTATTTTGAAAATCTTTAACACGGAGCTATTTCACACTAATCACATGCTTTTCCCGGGTCCTTCTGGTGAAGCTAACTGGCTTCAGGTCTACCCTCTGGCCGCCATTGAGCATCGATTCGTTGGCAGCTTCGAGAATGTTGATTATCTTCAATCCTGCCAGACCGTCTGTTCTGGGTGTTGTCCCATCCTGAATGCACTGGAGAAAATGACTGCATTCGGCTTTGAGAGGCTCTACACTGGAAATGAAAGGGATGGTGACATCGCCGTAATGATAGGAGGGAGCAGAGGTGTTGAATGCGCACCCCTTGTCATAAAGGAATATTTTTTCCGCCTCCGCCACATCATCATAAAAAGCCATTTTTTTGCTGCCGATAATGGTCACCTGACGCACCTTGCGGGGATCCAGCCAACTCAAATGAATATGGGCTGAAGTCCCGCTCGGAAAAATAAGCTCCAGATAAGCCAGGTCACAGAGGTTGGGGTTCAGGTGGCCGGAGCCGCGAGCGCTGACCAGGACCGGCTCTCTATCCATCAATGCCAAAACGATGCTCAAATCATGAGGCCCCAGGTCCCAGAGGACATTTACATCCGACCGAAATAGACCCAGGTTTAGCCGATGGGCGTCGATAGCGTAGATTTCCCCCAGCTCACCGTTTTTGATCAGTTGTTTCAGGAAATCTACTGCCGGATGATATTCATAAATATGTCCGACCATTAAAACACGGTTCTGCTCCGCAGCCAACTCCGTCAGCTCACGGGCTTCCCGGGAGGAGCTGGTCATGGGTTTTTCGACCAGGACGTGCTTTCCCCGGGACAAAGCCTCTTTAACGAGCTTATAATGAGTGTTCACCGGGGTAGCTATTACAACGGCGTCAACGCTGTCCTGGAGGAGACTGTTAAAACTGGTTGTAGTCTCGACATGCGGGTACTGCCTTTTTACCTGGCGCAGCCTGACCTCATCCAGATCGCATACCAGAGCCAAGTTGGATTCGGGTATCTCATAGAAATTCCGGATAAGCTTGGGTCCCCAGTAGCCGCAGCCAACAACGCCGACATTGATCATACTTTATCTCCTTGGGAACATCAACTTGCGACACTATAGAGTGCACTAGAAATAGTATAAAACTGTTCGGTTAAAAAACCGTTTGATCACGGTTAGAATGCGGTTAGAGTCGAGGTCAATCCGATATTGCAGGAGCTTTTGTCCAGTCCTTTATCAGGCAAGTATGTTCAGCATAGGCATAAATGTGCTCTTTACATGGCAGGATTACGTAAGGTTTCTCGGCTAAAATGTTCTCCTTCTACCCGTATAAAAAGCAAAAAAATCAAAGCTTTAGCGGATAGAATCCGGTAAGAATTAGGTTAGAATTAAATAGCTGCACCTTCATCCAGACGTGCGGCGCAGAGGGGCGGTGGTGAGCGTGATAAAAGAAAAAATATTAATAATCGACGATGACAGAAGTTTTTTAAAACAGACTCAGGAAAAGCTGAATAACGCCGGGTACGAGGTTATTACAGCCGAAAATGGAACGGCAGGCTTGAGAAGGTTTTTTGCTGACCGGCCTGATCTGCTGCTGCTGGACCTCAGTTTACCGGAGATAGACGGTTGGGAAGTATGCCGCAGAGTCCGGGATATGAGCGATGTCCCGATTGTCATGATGACTGTATCCCGACAGAAATCGGACATACTGAAAGGATTCAACCTGGGCGCAGATGATTTTGTGAGCAAGCCGCCGGATTTTCCGGAGCTAATTGCCAGGATCGGTGCTGTTTTACGCCGTTCCACCGGCTTCAGGAGGGATGAAAAGCCGGTCACTTTCCATCATCCGGAAATAGAGGTTGACTGGAGGAGCCACCAGGTTACTATACGGGGGCAACTGGTCAAACTCTCACCTACCGAATTTAAACTATTGACCTGCCTGATAGAAAACCGGGGCTGGCTGGTGACTCATGAAGAATTGCTACGCAAGGTCTGGGGACCTGACTATATCAGCGATAAAAGTTTTGTAAAGCTGTACATCAGGTATTTGCGCCAAAAAATTGAGAAAGACCCCAGCCATCCGCAGCTTATCCTGACAGAACGCGGAATCGGTTATCGCTTTTCAACTCAGATTAAAGAACCGGTGACCTGATATCATGAACAAGCGGTTCCGGAATTCTGGTCTGGCGGGTAGAGATAATCCAGCGCCGAGAATAAAACAGGAAAATTCTCCGATGAATTCGTTCGAATTCTCTGAATCCTACAGAGGTACATCCCTTCAGAGATGAAATGTTGTCAGCGGTCACATAGGTGATTACCCGTTTAAACCCCTTCAGCCTGGCGATCTGGAATAACTGGTTCATTACCGACGGCATAATTTTATTCCCCCGGTATTTAACAAATGTATAGGCATTTTCCAATTGCATATCTTTTTCACCCAGGCGGGGGAAATTAAAACTTAAATTCAAAATGGAATTATCCGGTCTTTCGTCTTTCAGTGAGATAGTCCACTGCATATAACAAAGCTCGTTGGTGTCGACAGCCCGGGCAATATAACAGTTACGGAAACCAATGTCATAGAACCATTTTCGCTCCAGTAGATAGAGCGTTGAATCTTTGCCTTCGGTTTTAATAGCCCTGAAAATCTCGTCAAAATCCTGGGGCGTAGCCAGATGCAATGTGTATTTTATTTTGGCTGGAACATCAATATCAGGTTCATTCAGGTCCTTCTCAAGGCCGATAGAGCAGGTCTGGCGGTAGATTCTGCGGACGATTTCTTTGAAAAAGAACTCTAATCCGCCGTATCTGGCGACCAAAATAGCATATTTTGCTTTCTTGAACTCTGATTCCAGCATAGGACACCCCTTCACCTCTTTCTTCTCTGCTCTCAATCAATGCCGCTTTCAGATCCCAAAGATATATTAAGACATGAGTATACTGATTAGAATAAAAAGCTAATCATCCGAATAAGAGCCAAAAGTTTCTGGAATATGCACGCTATACTATCTAGTATAAGCGTAAATACTGAATATTGCGGTTAGGAATAGGTTAGAATCAGGACAAAAAGCTGAACGATACTTTCGCCAGGGGTGGCTAAAGCTGCTCCCTTTCCCGCCACTGATAGTAGCTGATGACTTCGTTGATAGCCTGGGCGGCCTTATCCACCGAGTGGAAGAAAGCCACCTTTTCTTCGATGGCGCGGGTCCGCAGGCGGGCTACTTCGCGCCAGAACCAGTGATCCAGGTCCGCCGAGCCCAGGGGGCGGTCGGCGAAGATCAAAAAGAAAGGTTTTTCAGTCTGCTGCGGCAGCTTGAGATACCTCTCTACCTCATAAGAAATCCAGTCCACGAAAGTCTCTTTATTATAGGGATGATCGTCCGCCGCCACATTGGCGCAGATAAAATCAAAGTTCGGGTCTTTAGCCATCTCCAGCAGTAAAGCAGGTACGGAGTAAGCATCCCCCGGCACCACGATAGAGCGATCAGCCGGATTATCCAGACAGTCCCACAGCAGCGCGCCCCTCTTTTTGAACTCCTCCCGGATATACTGAGGGAGAGGCACTACCTCAAAGCCGTTGTCTTCCCATTCATCACAGGAGACCGTGTTGCGGCCTCCGCCGCTGCCTCCCGTGCCGACCCGGCGGCCGGTAATCGGCCTTACCATACTGAAAGCAACAGCCACGTTAACCAGGTCATCGATATCCCTGACCGGAATTCCCCCGGCCTGCCGGATAGCGGTATTCCAGACTGTCGATGAGCCGGCCAGAGAAGCCGTGTGGGACATGGCCGCCCGGGCCCCGGATTTGCTCAGTCCTCCCTTGCAGACAATAAAGGGCTTTTTGGCGCTGGTCTTTCGAACGAGGTCCAGGAAGTCCCGACCGCTGCCTCTCAATCCCTCGATAAAGGCGATGATCACCTTCGTTTTGGGGTCATCTGACATATATTTCAATAAGTCCATCTCATTAATATCCAGGGCATTGCCATAGCTGACCAGCTTGGAGAAGCGGAGTCCTCTCAACCCCCCGTAACGGGCGATATCAGTCGAACTGCCGCCGCTCTGGATGATGGCGCCCACGTCCCCGGCCTCTTTGGAGAAGTTGCCGCAGAAAGAGAAGCCGGACTCCGGGCAATAAACGCCCATGCAGTTGGGTCCCAGCAGACGGATACCGTACTCCTGGGCTTTTTTCTTGATCTCTGATTCCAGGGCTTTTGCATCCGCACGGCCGGTCTCCGCCCCTCTGGCCGAGAAGATATGAATGGACCTGACTCCCTTTTGGTGTGCGCTGTCCAGAAAAGCAGGCAGGTTCTCCAACCCGATGGCGTAGATGACGTGCTCCACTATATCAGGAACAGCCTCCAGAGAAGGATAGGCTTTCACACCCAGGACTTCGGGGCTTTTCAGGCTGAGGGGATAGATCTTCCCCTTATATCCGAAGTCCAGCAGGTGATTCATGAAGTCGTAACCCCGGGAGGAGGGATTATTGGAAGCTCCGGCTACAGCCACCGATTGAGGGTAAAACAGGCAGTCCAGGTCCCCCAGGTTAGCCCTGGGAGAAAGGACCGGGGCGACAGTGGGAGTATCCGCGGTAATAATACGGGCGTCCACCGCTATAACCCCGTCAGGATAAGCCAGGACCGGATTCAGGTCCAGCTCCTTGATGTGGGGATTGGCACTGATAAAACGGGACACACTGAGGAGCATGTCTTCCAGTGCACTGATATCGACCGGGGGCTGGCCCCGCAAACCGGTGAGCAGCTTGTAGCCTTTAATCTCTTTGATCATGGCTGAAGCGTCCGGCCGGGTTAAAGGGACTACACGGAATGAGACATCCCGCATCACCTCTACCCATACTCCCCCCAGGCCAAACATCAGAGCCGGGCCGAACTGGGAATCTTCAGTCATACCGATAATGACCTCCAGACCCGCCGGGGCCATCTGCTGAACGGCGATCCCCAGGATATTCGCGGATGGATATTTGGCCTTTACCGAAGTCAGGATCTGTTCGTAGGCTGCTTCGACTTCAGCGGCTGTCTTCAGGCCGACTTTGACCCCTCCGGCATCACTCTTGTGGACGATATCGGGCGAGACAATTTTCAGGACGACAGGAAAACCCAATTTGCCGGCCAGAGAGATTGCTTCTTCTTTGGAATGGGCCAACCGGGTATCGGTCACCGGGATACCGGCCTCTTGCAACATCCGTTTGGCTTCCACTTCATTTATCAGCATTTTTATCACCTTTCGAAATTTTATTGACCCGGCTTTCTGGCCGTCATTGTTAATCGCCGTGTATGTCCTTATTGGCCCTTCCCGGCAATTTAAAATGTTTTACGCCGAACAAGACAGAATAATAATACTGTCGTAATTAGATTAACTCACCGATAAGGCTTTTTCAACTGAAACTGCTGCCGGAGCCAAAAACCTGGCCGCTTCCCGTACTTGAGGGAAGCGGCCTTGAGGTATTCGAGTCAATATTGAGGATGTTTCCTCATGGATTCAGGCGGTCTTGCTATCCGGTTATTTCGTTCCTCTCCAGGTCGCGAAAACCGTTTTACTGTCCTCCGCAGTGATCCATATCATGGCTGAATCATTTTCGTCGTTTTTGTTAAAGAAACCCCAGCTCACTTCCGGAGTATCCATCCATCCCTGCTGCTGCCAGCCTTTCCCCGGCATCTGTCCTTTGTAGAAATTAGCCACAGCTTCGGAACTATCAGATGTTTCAAAATAACGCCATTCGAATTTGGAGTAGTCCCCCTCAGTGGGAGGGATAGCCCAGGACCCTTTTTGTATTTCTGAAGCGCCGGAGTAGACCGGCATATCATTCCACAGGCCGGAACCAGACGAAGATGCTGCTGACGTAGTGGGCTGCGAAATGTTAACGCCCGATTGAGTTGTCGCCGGCGGACTGGAGGCAGCAGGGGTTTGTTCCGGCGTAGAATTGCCACCGCAGGCAGTCAGAAGCAGGCTGCTCAGAATGATGATGCTGAATAACAGGAAAAATACCCTTTTCATTAAAACCAGTCTCCTCATAGTTAATAATATTTCCGGACAATAATAAACACCGAATTAAAACTTAATTTACCCGGTTTGCTTTACCAAAATAATCATAGCACCAGCACGGCGGGGGATCAAATAACATATAGCTTGATCGTGAAAGAATAAAGGTGGTCAGTCCCGGGCAAGGCCGGGAATTGACAGGTGGTAATATTATATAATAATGTTAAACATCATCCCCCCATCACATACTTTCGCAGGGTAATTTCATCGAGGAGATTGAATATATGGAAACGAGATTGACCAGTGCTACCAAAGAGGTAATTATCAGCGATGACCGTCCCACAGTCCTGATCGGAGAAAGGATCAATCCAGCCGGAAAAAAGAAGCTGGCGGAGTCTCTGAAAGCGGGCAATATGGACATAGTCCGCAAGGAAGCTGTTGAACAGGTCAAAGCCGGAGCGGATGTTCTGGATGTCAATGTCACGGTTTTCGGCATGGATGAAGTCCCCATATTGCCTATGGCAGTGAAGGCGGTGATGGAGGTTACGGATGTGCCGTTGTGTATCGACAGCGCCAATCCGGAAGCCCTGACCGCGGCTCTGAAGGTGTACAAGGGAAAGCCTCTGATCAACTCTGTCAGCGGGGAAAAACGCTCTCTGGAAAGAGTCTTGCCGTTAGTAAAGGAGTACGGTGCGGCAGTAGTCGGTCTAACCCAGGATGATAACGGGATTCCCAAAGATGCTAAAACCCGCATTGAAATAGCCGAAAAGATCGTCAACCGGGCAGAGCAAATCGGCATTCCACGGCAGGATGTTGTCATCGACTGCCTGGCACTGGCCGTTGGCGCCGATCCCCGTTCGGCTGTTATCGCGCTGGAGACCATCCGTGAAGTCAAAGCCCGGCTGGGAGTGAATATGACCCTGGGCGCAAGCAACATCTCATATGGAATGCCGGACAGGTTATGGATTAACTACAGTTATCTGGCCATGACCATTGCTGCCGGAGTCACCTGTCCGGTCGTAGATGTAGCTAAAGTCAGGCCGGCTGTATTAGCCACGGACCTGCTGCTGGCCCGGGATAAAAGGGCCCGGCGCTATATCGATGCATTCAGGGCCAGACAGAGCCAGACAGGATAGTCAAGGCAGCGGAAGAGTGAATATTGATAAATTTTGAATTTCGTATATAAGGAGGGAAGGAATGTCCGAAGGATTAGCGGAGTTATTAGCCGACTTGAAGGAAGAGGAAGCGATCCAGACCACGAAGGAGAGGCTGGAGAAAGGGGACGACCCGTTAAAGATACTGGAGGACAGCCGGACG
>CAZELW010000028.1:0-10906 GCA_964513135.1 uncultured Dehalococcoidales bacterium | reverse complement strand
CTCACTCAAAGTTTCGCAAGGGGTGAAAAATGATACTGGACCAGATAATACAAAACAGCCGCCGGGAGCTGATAGCCCGCCAGCGGGAGACCCCCCTGGAAATAATCCAAGAGGCCGCCTTGAGGCAGACACAGCCGGTGGACCTGGCCGGGGCATTACAGGGGCAGCGTACCGCGATTATAGCCGAGATAAAAAAAGCCTCGCCCTCGCAAGGGGTAATCTGTGAAGATTTCGATCCCGTCGGCACCGCCAGGACCTATGCGCAAAACGGGGCGGCAGCCATCTCGGTATTAACGGAAACCAGGTATTTCCAGGGCTCTCCGGAGTATTTGCGAGAAATAAACCGGGCACTGGGACCGCATCGCCCTCCCCTGCTCAGAAAAGATTTTATTTTCGATCCTTACCAGGTGTATGAATCCCGGGCTTGCGGTGCGGATGCTCTCCTGCTTATCACGGCAATACTGGGGCCCAAAGTGCTGACATCCCTGCTCAATCTGAGCCATCAACTGGGCATGCGCTGCCTGGTAGAGGTCCATAACCGGAGAGAGCTTAATATCGCGATAAAGAGCGGGGCGGAAATTATCGGCATCAACAACCGTGACCTGAACACATTCGCCGTTGATATAGCAACTACCGGACGCCTGCGGCCGCATATTCCCCCGGACAGGGTTGTGGTGAGCGAAAGCGGCATCAAGACCGCCGGAGACATGGAGAAATTGAGGGTGTGGGGGGTAAATGCCGCCCTGGTCGGGGAGTCGTTGATGGCCTCGCCCAATATCGCTGACAAGATGAGAGAGCTACAAAATGATACGGACTAAAATATGCGGCCTGACTGACATCGATACGGCGGTTGCCGCAGCGCTGGCCGGAGCCGATTACCTGGGAATAGTCATGGCGCCAAGCCCTCGCCGGGCAACTCCGGATAAAGCCCTGGAAATAGCCAGTGCCGTGCATTGTCTACCGTCACCGCCGGAAACCGTGGGAGTCTTTGTAAACTCCCCGGCCGAAGAGGTGAACTCTCTGGCTGAGACCTGCCGGTTAGACCGGATTCAACTCAGCGGCGATGAGACCTGGGAATATTGCCGGGAGATGAAAAGGCCGGTTATTAAAGCAATCCATATATCCGGTCAGAGCCGGGCAGAAGAAATAATGGAGAATATACGGGAGGGGTACCGGATGTTGTCAGGTACGAGCCTGGTCTGCCTTCTGGATACCTGGTCCGGGAGCGCCCGCGGCGGAACCGGCCAGTCCTTTGACTGGCCGCTGGCCGGAGAAATAGCCGCGAAATTCCCGGTATTCATTGCAGGCGGTCTGACGCCGACCAATATCGAAAACCTGGTACAGGAATTGCGACCGTGGGGAGTGGATGTATCTTCCGGCGTGGAGACGGAAGGCAAGAAGGACCTGCGGAAAATCAGAGAGTTCATCCGGAAAGCAAAGGTGCTGTGATTGGAGAGTTATAGATGCTTGTGATAATGAAAAACAATGCTACAGAAGACCAGGTGCAGGCGGTCATCCGCCATGTTGAGAGCCTGGGGTACCGGGGCATCCCCATTCCAGGAGCGCTTCGGACAGCCGTCTGCATCGTAGGCAATCAGGGTTTTGTTGAAGACGCCCAACTGCGCTCACTGGATGGAGTTATAGAGACCCTGCAAGTGACCAAACCCTATAAACTGGTCAGCCGCGAGACCTGTCCCCAGTCTTCCGTCATAAAACTGGGCCAGGTTACCATCGGGGGCAACGGGCTGGTAATCATAGCCGGGCCGTGTGCGGTGGAGAGCGAGTCCCAGGCACTGACCATCGCCCAACTGGTAAAGCAAGCCGGGGCGCAGGTGTTCCGGGGAGGGGCTTACAAGCCCCGGACTTCACCCTACAGTTTTCAAGGCCTGGGAGAAGAAGGCTTAAAAATACTGGCCAAGGTCAGGGAAGAGACCGGTCTATTGATCATTACCGAGGCCACCGACCAGGACAATATCGAACTGGTAGAGCAATATGCCGATATTATTCAAATCGGAGCTCGCAACATGCAAAACTTCAGCCTTTTAAAAAAGGCCGGCCATACTTCCAGGCCCATCCTCCTGAAACGAGGATTTGCCGCTACCATCGAAGAACTGCTGATGTCCGCGGAATACATTATGTCGGAAGGGAACCAGCAGATCATACTTTGCGAGCGCGGTATCCGGACCTTTTCCGACAATACGCGGGCTACACTGGATATCAGTGCCATACCCGCCATCAAAGAAGCCAGCCATTTGCCGGTCCTGGTCGATCCCAGCCATGCTGCCGGAAGGCGGGAATATGTCATTCCGCTCTCCCGGGCGGCGGTGGCGGTAGGGGCGGACGGACTGATAGTAGAAGTACATCACGATCCATCCCATGCCGTTTCCGACGGACAGCAATCCCTGTATCCCGGGCAGTTCAAAGATTTGATGCAGGAGATCGGAGGGTTAAAGATATAATGAGAATAGGCGGTCTTGACAGGAGGCAGATATGTTAGCGGACCAAAAAGGATATTTCGGGGAATTCGGCGGGCGGTTCGTTCCGGAAACGCTGGTCCCGGCCCTGGACCAATTGGCTGAAGCCTACAAGAGTATAAGGACTGATGCCGGTTTCTGGCAGGAATTCGAGTCACTCTGCCGGAGCTATATCGGCCGGCCCACCCCTCTTTTTCAGGCTGAAGGACTTTCCAGGCAGTTCGGCGGGGCGCAAATCTATCTAAAAAGAGAAGACCTGGCCCATACCGGCGCCCATAAAATAAATAATGCTCTGGGGCAGGGACTGCTGGCCAGAAGAATGGGTAAAAGAAGGATTATTGCGGAAACCGGGGCCGGGCAGCATGGTGTAGCTACCTCAGCGGTCTGTGCCATGCTGGGTATGGAGTGCGTCATTTATATGGGGGAAGAAGATATCCGCCGCCAGGCGCCGAACGTCTTCCGGATGAAACTGCTGGGAGCCAGAGTAGTACCGGTAACCAGCGGCAGCCGGACATTGAAAGACGCCGTTAACGAGGCTATCCGGGACTGGGTAACCAACTGCGAAAACACCTATTATATTTTCGGTTCGGTGGTCGGACCCCACCCCTACCCATCCCTGGTCAAGGACTTTCAGTCGATTATAGGGAAAGAAACACGCAGTCAGATACTGGAAAAGACCGGTAAACTACCGGACTGTGTTATCGCCTGCGTGGGGGGCGGCAGCAACGCGATGGGCATCTTCAACGCCTTTCTGGAAGACCGGAATGTCAGGCTGATCGGGGTGGAGGCGGCGGGGCGGGGATTGAACAGCGGCCAGCATGCTGCTCCGCTGGTGGCCGGACGAACAGGCGTCCTGCACGGCGCCAGGACGTATGTCCTCCAGGACAGGTACGGGCAGATTCAGGAAGCCTACAGCATCTCCGCAGGGCTGGACTACCCCGGAGTCGGCCCGGAACATTCATTTTTGAAAGAAACGGGACGGGCTTCTTATGTCAGTATTACGGACTCAGAAGCACTGGAAGGCTTCCAGGTCCTGTCCCGCGCGGAGGGAATAATTCCGGCACTGGAATCATCCCACGCGATAGCTTATACAGCCAAAATAGCCGGGACTTTCAATAAGGACCAGACCATCATTGTTAATCTCTCCGGGAGAGGAGACAAAGACCTGCAAATCGTAATGAATGCACTGGGGGCAAATCAATGAGCCGGATAGCATCTGTTTTTCAAAAAGGCGGGCACAAAGCCCTGATCCCGTATATTACGGCCGGTTATCCTGACCAGGAAACTACTTTAAAAGCGGTACCCCTGTTAGTTGAAAACGGCGCTGACATCATCGAGCTGGGAATTCCTTTTTCTGATCCTTTAGCTGATGGAGCCACTATCCAGGAGTCCAGCTACCAGGCGTTGCAAAAAGGGACCAACACCGAGACCTGCCTGAATATGGCCCGCAGCCTGAGAGAAAAGATCGAAGCGCCGATGGTCTTCATGACCTATTACAATCCGGTCCTCAGCTACGGACTGGACAACTTTTGCCATGCCTGCATTGAAGCAGGCGTGGACGGACTGATTATCCCCGACCTG
This sequence comes from uncultured Dehalococcoidales bacterium, assembly GCA_964513135.1. Taxonomy (GTDB): domain Bacteria; phylum Chloroflexota; class Dehalococcoidia; order Dehalococcoidales; family UBA3254; genus CAZELW01. The sequence continues at coordinate 6,851 of CAZELW010000028.1, read as the reverse complement.
CCCCCTGAGGAAGGTGAAGCGCTGGAATGCGCCACCGGAGAGAGCGGGCTGGACCTGATATACCTGCTTTCCCCCACCAGCACCGCTGAACGCATCCGGATAGTCGCCCAGAAATCACGGGGATTTATATACCTGGTGTCCGTCGCCGGAGTGACCGGCGCCCGCAATGAATTGCCTCCGGGAACAGAAGCTTTCATCTCCCGGGTCCGCCAGGCAACCCGGAAGCCGCTTTGCGTCGGCTTCGGCATCTCTACTCCGGAACAAGCCCACCAGGTGACCCAGGTCGCGGACGGGGTGATTGTCGGCAGCCGGTTAATCCAGCTAATAAAAGAAGATGCTACTCTAAACAGGTTAAAGGCCTTTGTACGGGAGATGAGAGCGGCTATAGACCGGTAATAATGACGCAGGGTACGCCATCAGCCGGGACAGAAAGCATACCTGCTTGAAATCAGCTAACCAGTTCTTATGTAAAGTCAGCTAAACAAAAACTTCCGGCAGGCCAATTTTTCAATGCGCAGAGCCCTTACTTTATACCGGCTACAACTCCTCATTTTTCAGAAGGCCGTATTGTGCAGCGAAGTCCATTAATCCAGCTTCTTCTCAAGCTCTATCCAGGCTTCCTGAAAGCCTGCACTTTTGTATAGCCTCCGTGCCTGCGAATTGGCGGCTGTTACTTCCAGTTGGAGGCTCCGGATACCGATTCCCCTGACGTACTCTTCAGCTTTTGATAATAATTGACGTCCCAATCCCCTCCCGCGATATGGCGCATGCACAACTAATTCTTCTATAAGAGCGTATTCATGCGGGTAATCATCAGGATCAGTGTATTTCACCCGACCTAACACCGAGATAAATCCAACGGCATTGCCATCATCTTCAGCAATGAATAACTTTCCGGAATATTTTCGACACCGCCTCATCATCCACGAGAAATACGGTCCGGCAACCTCGGCACCAGCGGGAATCCTGGGATCAAAGGTCTTTTCAGAGTCCTGAAGCTCTTTGATAAGGTCAATCACGACCTTTTTATCTGTCCTCGAATTGTATTCACGGATTACGGCCACTTAAAACTACGCCTTATATTCCAGATTTATTTACGATATACGCCGTATTCCATGGCTGCTTCCACCATAGCGCGCAGGTTCTCGATTTTGGGTGTATCCATGGAAGCACCGGCTGCCAGGATATAGCCGCCGCCGGGCGCGCAGATTTCAATCAGGTTCCGGCAGTATTCCTTGACATCTTGAGGAGTACCGGTAACGATCAGAGAAGTCGGCACGTTGCCTTCGATGCTGAATTTGCTTCCCAGTATCTTTTTCGCCTTAGCCATGTCGGTGCGGTCGAATAACCAGTGTACCGAACCCCTTGGGAAATCGGTGATACTTTCCAGTCTGGTGTTATAACTGCCTTCCACGAAGAGCGTCGGCTGATACCCTTCATTGATAAAGGCATCGATAACCTTTTTCAAAGATGGCCAGTAGAAAGTTTCGAATTGCTTTTGCGACATCCAGCCGTCCGCCCCTTTGTGAAGAGGGAAGAATACCCTCAGGTTTCTGGCTGATGCCGGCGATGTCAGAATCTGGCGGATAGTCATATCGGCGACCACATCCAAAGCCTCCAGCAGTTTTGCGGGCTGCCGGTACATATCCTTCATAATCCCTTGAGTGCCTCTTAAGGTATCTCCTATGGTATCGAACGGGGCCTTGGCAAATTCACCACGGTTAACCACCACGCAACCCTTTTCCTGGACCTGCCGGGTAAAGTCGCCGGTGACTTTGATATAATTGGCCAGGTCTTTGCCGGCATCGATCAGTTTCTGAAAGGTAGCCTGCACGTCCGGATTGGCCAGGGGCAGTAAATTGGGGGTGGGGACTTCGAGGATATCAGTCAGAGAACCGAAGCTGCGAAACGGTTCGAACGCCGAGAATATACGGGGCAGGTAAGTCCGCATCCAGAAGTCCGAGGGGTTTTTCATAAATATGTCGTATTCGTCGGCTTTCATATACTCGCCTTCGACAAATTGAAATCCGGTGCTGGACTTCGGTATTCCGCTGCCCGGCCACTGGTACATCTTGTAACCGAGCATATCGAAGACCCTGGCCGGAATCAGATTAGTGGGAACAAAGCAATTGTCCAGGTCCAGAGCGTGTTCGGCATTGAATCGAGCATAAGCTTCGATGGCTTTTTCATAGTTATAGATCGCAGTGTAATAGTCCATCCCGCCGGCGAAATACGGCATCGCCCCTGGATTGAACGATACCGGCACCCGGTCCGGCTCCCGGACCCTGTAGGCGTCTATTAACCGCTGCAATCTTGTTTTATAGCTCTTCTCCGCCTCCGGGCTGACGAAATTTATTTTACCGACTGAATCCGCCAGCCAGGCAAATCTTTGTTCCCGTTTCTGTTCGGGAGTCATTTGATTCCAATTATCGGGCCGATCAAATACGCTAGCCATCATCCTCTTGCTCCTGCATCATTATTAACAGCCATTAGCAGCCGAAATCGCAACTATGGAATACCCTGCATACTACTCATTATATAAGTAATATTAATTACTCACCTTGCGGCTATGGCAAAGCCAGGGCCCCTGGAGATTAGAACTTACTTATGCTGTAATATGAGTTAATTAAACTAATACCTCTGCCCGTTGTCAAGTGCAACAGTCGACTACGCTGAGCATTATCTTAAAGCAGCATCCAGAAATTCATCCAACCTCTCGATATACTCCTCGGAGTGGTCTTGATAGGCTTTACAGTGCTTCGACCCGGGGACAACCCACAATGACGAACTTCCTTTCACGGCAGCGTTGTACAATCGCTCGGCGTGTGATACCGGTATCCGCTCATCCTGTTCCCCGTGAATGATAAATACCGGTCTGGGAGCGATCTCCCGGACTGACTCCACGGGCTTAATGGCGGTAAAGTCTATTCCATACATCAGTTTGATCATAAAAAGAATTGGACTGAGGAAGACGGTGGGAGCGCTGGTGCGGTTTTTATATTCGGATTCTATAATATCGTTCAAATCGGCATAAGAACTGTCAGCAACCACGGCATCGATATCGTTATTCTCCGCAGCCGCCAGGACCGCTGTTGCTGCTCCAAGGGAAAACCCCAGGACACCGATGCTGGAATAACCCCGCTGCAGGACATACTCCACCGCCCCGAGAAGGTCTCTTTTTTCCAAATAGCCCCCGGTAATCCGGTCACCCTCTGATTCCCCATGGCCTCTCAGGTCGAACATTAAAACATTATAGTCCCTTTTCACCAGAGCGGCAGCTATCTCCAGCATTTTAATTTCAGGCTCGTCCCGATGATAGTTTTCGCCATGTACCATGATCACTATCCGCCGGCTGTTATCTGCCGGCAGGAGCCATCCTTTGATAACCAAATGGTCATCGGTGCTGTAAAATGAGACGTCTTCCCAGGTCAATCCGAGCCGGGCCGGATTTCCCTCAAGAGGCACTCTCTCTATTCTGGTTAAAGAATAACCCAGGTAGCCGGATACGCCAATGAAGGCCAGGATAAACCCCCCGGTGATACCCGATAGAATTTGCAGATAGCGCCTCATACAAGATATTCTAACACCAGTAAATAAACACAGGAAAGATGAAGGTTATTGCCCCTCACCTTTCCCTCTCCCCGTCCACCTGCCAGGCGGGATAAAGAAATGCTGATGTCATCTTAAGGTGATGCATACACCATCCGATACCCAGGGATTTCCTGTCTGTTGAGCATTGTAAGCCCTGTCCGGCGTGTTTGACTATCAGTGAGGCCTCGATTACAATGTTCTGTATGGTAATTAACCGGAGCAATATCAATGCCTAAATTGTCTGTGGGATCTAAAGAAAGGGAGTTCTATGCCCTTTTTCAGCAAGAGGCGGAAAACCTGGTCAAGATGGCACAGCAGTTGAAGAACATGGTCAACATCTGGCAAAACGTCAAGGAAATGACCGGCATATTATCTGATATGGAACAGGATGGAGATGCTATCACACATAATATAAACAAGCTTGTGTATCGTTCCTTTGTTACTCCATTTGACAGAGAGGATATCGTCATGCTGGCCAACACAATGGATGATATCGCCGACCGCATCCATTCAGTTGCCGATACGCTTTATTTATACCGGATAGAAAGCCCAACCGCCAGGGCCAGGGAATTTTGCGATCTTATTTTACAGGCCGTACAGGAAGTAGAAGAAGGTGTATTGATCCTATTCAGCAAAACCCGCGAACCCGGGCTTCACAACAAGTGCGTGGCTGTAAATCAAATCGAGAACTCCGGCGACGTTATCTACCGAAATGCGCTGGTCGAACTCTTTGACAATCCGGCTGATATGACCTATGTAATCAAGTGGCGCGAGGTTTACAAGCACATGGAATCGGCTATCGATGGATGCGAAGTCTTCGCGAATATGCTGGAGAGCATCGCCGCCAAAAACACCTGAACTTCGATTACCAGGCGAGACACCCGGATGCTGGTACAGGTCTCAGGTTTCTAAAGGAGTAATAATATGGAAAACAAGGCCGCTTTTCTTGAACTATTGCGTGAAGATAAACTTGAAGTCCAGGAGATGGGCAACATGGTGCAGAAAGCGCTGGGGCGCTCTATTGAAGCCCTGGTAAAGCGCGACCTGCGGCAGGGGCACCAGGTAATCGCTGACGACAAGCAGATCAACGAAAAGCGGTTCGAGATTGAAAACAAGACCATCGAATTGATGGCTGCCCAGCATCCTGATTCCGAGCAACTGAGATCCATTGTAGCCATTTTGAATATAATAATCGAACTTGAACGCATCGGCGATTATGCTGCCGGAATCGCCAAGATCGTGGTGCTGATCGGCGATGAACCTCCCCTGAAACCTTTAATTGATATCCCGCGAATGTGCGAAATTACCGTCGAGATGATACAGAATAGCCTCCAGGCCTTTTTAGAGAATGATTCCCAAAAAGCCCTCAAGGTCATCAGCATGGATGAGGTCGTGGACGGTCTTTACGACCAGATATTCCGTGAGTTGCTGACATTTATGATGACCGACCCGAGAACTATCACCCGGGCTACGCGCCTGATCTGGGTAGCGCATAACCTCGAGCGCGCCGCAGACCGGGCAACCAATATATGTGAGCGGGTAGTTTACACGATAACCGGTAAAATGGATGAGCTCGGGGCTTCCCTGTATTAAAGCCGGGCTGAAGAAACGATGTAAGACCGTAATAACAATACCAGGATGAAATCCGCATGTTCCCCATGCTCTCGCCAGAGAAATATAACTTCATCCCGGTATCAGTCAGTTATCTTGCAGAAGAATACGATTCCAATGTCGGGCACGGTGCCCGGCCTAGTACCGTCCCGGACGCGTTCCAGATCCTCTTCCGCGGCCTTTATCACCAAATTCCGTACGAGGACGGGCTTCATTGACCGTAAGAGCACGATTTTTATACGATTTCCCGCTAAAAGCCCTGATAGCAGCTTCGGCTTCACCCTGTTTGGGCATATCGACAAAACCATATCCTCTGGACCTTCCGCTGTCCCTGTCGATGGGTATAGTCACTGATGCCACTTCACCATAAGCCTCAAACTGCTCTTTCAATTCATCCTCGGTAACATCGTAGGATAGATTCCCCACATAAATCCTCATTGTAACACTGCCTCCTCCCGGTATCCTGAACGATGGACTACGTACCGCGCTGGGTGATAATGCTGCACTTCTTCCTTATCACGCCCGGCACTATTTATTTCGACTTTATCAGCAGGCTGTTAATTATAATTCTAGCATGTCACCAAACAAATTATTATTGCTCTTTTGGATTATAGTTGGCAGACGGACCAGCCAGCACCAATCGACACAAACGCTTCGGCCGCATTCCCACAGATGCAAGGCATCTTAGCAGGGTGCTTTTACACGCATGAACACCCTGCATACCTGTGGGGAAATCCCACGGCACTACACCGGCCAAGCAAAGCTTGCCCCTCGATTGAACACAATCTACCTGAGGATTAGAAAAATCTGCCCTTCAGGTGTTTAGACAAACCTGGGTTTCTGGCTTTCGGCAATCCATTTTGCCACGTCTTTGGCTTTGTCTGAATCGAATATCTTCAATCCTTCTTTATCCGGCTTCATATCAATAACATTAGCGCCGTAAATGGTATATTTCTTTTGCTTTTTTTCACCCTCGCCGTTGTATTTGACTATAGAAGCTCCCCGGCCAAGCGGCCCGCCGGCAGCCGGTCCAGCAGACATGTAGAAAAAGACGCTGCTTCCAGGCTCTTTTAAGCCTTCTATCTGGGCCAATACCTCTTCCATGGTCAGTAACTTGACCTTAGGTATGGCTTTCCGGATAACTATATCGACTTTTTTGCTGGCCTCATCGAAGCGTCCTTCGCAAATGATCAGGTCCGGGTTCTCCGTCAGGGTATCATAATTTTTTACTTTGATATTCCTGGCTTCGGCATCAGACGGATCAAAGATGCGGATATCACAGTTCTTGCCATCACCTTCACTATATCTAACAGTGGCTTTTAAAAACGGGATGGTATCGGGATCAATATCACTACTGGCTACCATTTCCTTTTTTACCGGTTCAGGGATATCTTTAGGACCTGGCAGTTTCGAATCCTTCTGGTCAGATGATTTTTTCCAAAACATGTCGTTTCCTCCTGAGGACTATCTTAATATTTACTCTTTTCTGCCAGAAGTACCGGAGAAAATGGTGTTCTTATAAAAGGACCGTCTTCTCCAGATAATTCCGGCATATGAGCGCCGCGCATGGCGCCTGTATGAAAGCCGTGATAGTTTAACCAAAGATCGGAAGAGCACACGTCTGAACTCCAGTCACCGCTCATTATCTC
>CAZELW010000027.1:7897-11098 GCA_964513135.1 uncultured Dehalococcoidales bacterium | reverse complement strand
GACGATTCGCCCCTGACAGCCCCTGTTTCCGGCACCCTCAGGGGTCTGCTGCGTAGTGATGTAAAAGTACTGGCTAATACCAGGCTGGCAGGGATAGACCCCGATATCGATAAACCGGACTGTTATACTATTCATCCAATGATGCGGACTATCGCAGGCGGAACACTTGAGGCAATTCTAATGAGTTTAAATATCGAGGAAACACTGTGACAAGAATATACCTGGATTATGCCGCCACAACACCGACCCATCCGGAAGCTTTAAAGGCCATGACGCCTTATTTTACGGAGATATTCGGAAATCCATCGAGCATCCATACCTGCGGACAGGACGCCAGAACCGGAGTTGAAACCGCCCGGTCTAAATTGGCCGCATTTCTGGGAGCCGCTCCAGAGGAAATCGTATTTACCAGCGGTGGAACGGAGTCCGATAACTTCGCGCTGAAAGGCGTCGCCTACGCTAACCAGGCCAAAAAAGACCATATTATCATAAGCCCGGTCGAGCATCATGCTGTGCTGGAACCCTGTCGATTCCTGGAGCAGCAGGGTTTTAAGGTTACCGTATTGAGGGTAGACCGTTACGGCATGGTCGATCCTGACGATGTAAAAAAATCCATTACATCCAGAACAGCCCTGGTATCAATAATACATGCCAGTAACGAAATTGGGACCATTCAACCTATCGCAGAGATCGGGAAAATTACCCGGGAGGCCGGAGTGTACCTGCATACCGATGCAGTACAGACCACCGGGCATATACCAATAAACGTCCGGGACATGAATGTGGATTTGCTATCGATCTCCGGACATAAACTGTACGGTCCTAAAGGCATCGGCGCTTTATATATACGCAAAGGGACGCGAATCATTCCGTTCATGCACGGCGGAGGCCAGGAAGACGGTCGGCGCGGTTCTACCTACAATGTCCCCGGGATAGTCGGTTTAGGTAAAGCAATTGAAATTGCCGGGCAGGAAATGACTGAGGAAAACATCCGCGTCACTGCGTATAGAGATAAATTGATATCCGGATTGTTGAATAAAATCGAATATACCAGGCTTAACGGCCACCCTGAAAAGAGATTGCCTAATAATGTTAATGTCAGTATTGCCTATGTTGAAGGCGAAGCTACTTTGGCAAGCCTGGACTTTGCCGGCATTTGCGTTTCCACTGGTTCAGCTTGCAGCTCGGAAAGCCTGGAAGCTTCCCATGTCCTTACCGCCATGGGCATCCCGGCTGAAGAGGCCAGGTGTTCCATCCGGTTTAGTCTGGGGAAATGGACGACTGAGAGCGAAATTGATCACGTTATTGATATTTTACCTGGAATTATCTCCAGGCTCAGAGAGATGTCGCCTCTCTATAAAGCCCTGAAATAAAATCAGATCCGGAATGTCGTTATTTTTCCCGCGATAATATAGTTTGCTGGGGGGGTGGAGTATGGGTGAAGAACAAGAGATACTGGAAAACTACCGGGTGATAGCCATAGTCGGGTTATCATCCAATGAAACCAAACCGAGCAACCATGTCGGCAGCTACTTAAAAGTGAAGGGCTACAGGGTCATTCCTGTGAATCCGACAGAGAAGGTTATCCTGGGCGAAAAATGTTATCCCGATCTGGCATCAGTGCCGGAAAGCGTGGATGTAGTGGATATTTTTCGCCCCTCGGCTGATGTGCCGCCTATTGTTGAAGCTGCGATTAAAATCGGAGCTAAAGCTGTCTGGATGCAGGAGGGCATTATAAATGAGAAAGCTGCCGGCCGGGCCAGAAATGCCGGGCTGAAGGTCGTAATGAACCGGTGTATGATGAAAGAACACTTTCGACGCTACGGCTAACTCGAGGACGAAAAAACCCACTATACTGTAAATAAAGGTATAGGAGGGTGAAGATGATTCGTCTGTTAGCGCTGCTGGTAGCTGTTTTAGGGGTTGTATGTCTGGGACTAGGCGCATTCTTCATATACCAGGGCTTTACAAAAAATAATTACCTTATCTCTACCATGCGGGATGAGCAGATCACCCTGGGATTAAGCGAGGAGCAGATCGCCGGGGGCGATGTTCTGGACAGCATGGCTGAATTGCAGAGAGCCGGCGACACCGTCCGGGAACACCGTCACGGCATTGCCCCTTCATATAATGATGTGCTGGGTGGAGGTCAGTTTGACCCGACCAATATCAGGCAGGCGACCTATGCCCAGGCATTAAACCTGGAAAACTATCTCTATCTGGGTGTGCTGTCGTTTGGAGTGGTCCAGCTTGCCCTCGGCGTCGGCCTGTTCATGATCGTGGTAGCTATTGCTTTATGGGTGGTAGGTTTCGTATTATGGAGATTATCCGGCCGCGTAATCGGGTTGTAGTTGACGTATCACTTTAATGAGGCGAATAATATAATATAGATATAATCGGGCAGAAAGTTAGAGGTACGGAACAAGTGGCTAAAGTAATCGCAGTGTGTACCAGCGAAAAAAAAGGCACACGCAAAAAAGATATCGAGAAGGGAATATTAAAAGAGCAGTACGGCATGATAGGTGATGCTCATGCTGATTCCGGGTGGCACCGACAGGTCAGTCTTCTGGCGGTGGAAAGCATTGAAAAGATGCGCAAGATGGGACTGGACGTGGGACCGGGTGATTTTGCCGAGAATATCACCTGTGAAGGAATAGATCTGCCGTCTCTGCCCGTCGGCACCCGGCTGTACATCGGCGACGATGTCCTCCTGGAAATCAGTCAGATCGGCAAAGAATGCCATACCGGATGCGCTATCTTCAAACAGACAGGGAAGTGCATCATGCCTAAAGAGGGTGTTTTCGCCAGGGTAATCCGGGGTGGAGTTGTCAAAACAGGTGATTCTATAGAGGTTACTTCCCGGCCTGAGGACGAACAGGTCAGAAACCGGAGGCCGACAGATTAATGCAGGATATATACTCAGAGCTTATCAAGAAAATAACGGATATCAAGTCCCGGAGAAATGCAGTAATTCTGTCCCACAACTATCAACTGGGTGAGGTGCAAGATATAGCCGATTTTGTCGGAGACTCACTGGAACTAAGCCAGAATGCTGCCAAAACCGATGCGAAGGTCATCGTATTCTGCGGGGTCCATTTCATGGCTGAGACTGCCGCTATTCTCTCTCCCGACAAGACAGTCCTTCTGCCGGAAATGAGTGCCGGATGCCCGATGGCAAATATGATTACGGCTGCTCAGCTT
>CAZELW010000027.1:0-7887 GCA_964513135.1 uncultured Dehalococcoidales bacterium | reverse complement strand
AGAAAGAACTTCCGGAAGATGAGGTGGTGTGCTACGTTAATTCGACTGCCGAGGTCAAAGCGGAGTCGGATATATGCTGCACGTCAGCGAATGCGGTTAAGGTAGTAAACAGCCTGGATTCGAAGAGGGTCCTTTTCGTACCGGACCAGTATCTGGGGCATTACGTTTCCACCCATACCAGTAAAATAATAGACTTCTGGCCCGGTTATTGTCCTACCCATGCCAGGATCCGACCTGAGGATATCAGGCGGATTAAATCCGAGCATCCCCAGGCCAGGGTACTGGTTCATCCCGAATGTCGTCCGGACACAACTGCTCTGGCGGACGAAGTCATGAGCACCGGCGGTATGCTACGTTATGCTCGCACAGCCTCAGCCAAAGAAATTATTGTGGGTACCGAAATCGGTATAATCTACCGCTTAAGGAAAGAAAATCCGGATAAATCTTTCTTTCCGGTCTCGGAGCAGGCGGTATGCCCCCGCATGAAGCTGATTACCCTGGAAAAAATACTCTGGTCGCTGGAAGAAATGGAGCCTGTAGTGAAGGTCCCGGAGCCAATACGAATTAGAGCCTTGCGGGCTGTCAATAGAATGCTGGAGATAGGCAACTGATTTCCACAGGAGAATGGCGTTATGAAAGTAATAGTAGACCGGAGTTTATGCGTCGGAATAGGTAATTGTGTTGCCGTGGCGCCGTCGGTTTTTAAACTGGATGAAGAAAATAAAGCCATAGTCCTGGACATATCTTCAGTCAGCGAAGATAAGATAATGAGCGCCGCCGAAAGCTGTCCGGTGAATGCCATTACTGTAGAAGACGATCAGGGCAATCAGCTATACCCCTGATCGGAAAAGGTAAGTTATAAATTTACATAATGCAATCCCTGATAAAATTTAAACTTTATGGTTTGCAAAACTGGAGAAGATTATGAGGAAGGTATATTTAGATCACGCAGCAGCTAACCCTGTCCTTCCAGAGGTCCGTGAAGCCATGCTTCCCTATCTGATTGATAATTTTGGCAATCCCTCATCATTGCATGATTGGGGCGATCCTGCCCGTGAGGCAGTAGAGCTTGCCCGGTCACAGGTCGCCAGACTTATCGGGGCAGGCGACCCTGAAGAGATTATATTTACCTCCAGCGGTACAGAGAGCAATAATTTCGCCATCAAAGGCATTGCGACGGCCCTTCAGAGCAAGGGCAAACATATCATTATCTCCGCGATAGAGCATTTCTCCGTTATGAATGCCTCCAGGTCATTAGAAAAAATGGGCTTCGAAGTTACCATGGTGCCGGTCGACAAGTACGGCCTGGTCGACCCGGATGAGGTAAGGCGCCAAATTCGCCCGGAAACAGTGCTGGTCTCTATCATGCATGCTAACAGCGAAGTGGGCACCATACAGCCTATCTCAGAGATCGGGAAAATCACCCGGGAGAGCAAGATCGTCTTCCATACGGATGCGGTAGCCACCTGTGGCAATATACCGGTGGATGTGAAAGAACTGGGAGTCGATGCCCTCAGCCTGGCCGGCAACCAGTTCTACGGACCGAAAGGCAGCGGGGCTCTCTGGGTGAGGCGTGGTGTCCGGATTTTGCCCATTCTGGATGGTGGTGTTCAGGAAGGCGGACGGAGAGCCGGGACCGAAGACGTGGCCGCTATCGCCGGACTGGGCAAAGCTGCTGAGATCGCCGGGAATGAAATACCGGCCCGAATTGAAAAGCTGGTACCTCTGCGGGATAAATTGATATCCAGACTTCCGGAAGCGATCCATAACGTTATTGTCACCGGTCATCCCCAGAAGCGTCTGCCGGGAAACGCCAGTTTTTGCGTGGAGTTCATCGAAGGTGAGTCCATGTTGATGTTGCTGAACAGCCAGGGAATCGGGGTGTCCAGCGGCTCATCCTGTACTTCCAGAGCTCTTAAAGCCTCTCATGTTGTACTCGCCATGGGCCTTTCTCATGAGGTGGCCCAGGGTTCTATCCTTTTTACTCTGGGATTGGAAAATAAAGCTGAAGATATTGATTATGTACTGGAGGTAATGCCGCCAATTGTCGAAAGATTACGGCAAATGTCACCTCTTTATGCAAAATTTGTTAAAGCGGGAAAAGGAGGGCAATAAATGCCGGTTTATAGCGAAAAAGTAATGGACCATTTCATGCACCCGCGTAATGTGGGTGAAATTGAAAACCCCGACGGCGTCGGAGAGGTGGGAAACCCCGTCTGCGGAGACATGATGACCTTCTACATCAAGGTCAAAGATAACAAGCTGGAAGATGTCAAGTTCAAGACATTCGGCTGCGGGGCGGCCATCGCCGTTTCCAGTATGGTCAGCGAAATGGCCAAGGGTAAATCTATCGAGGAAGCCCAAAAAATAACGCCCGAACTGGTCGCCCAGGAACTGGAAGGCCTGCCCAAACAGAAATTTCATTGTTCGAATCTGGGAGCCCAAGCCTTGAATAAGGCCATCGACGATTATCTGGCCAAACAGGGCACGCAGCCAAAAGCCGAGAGTAAGCATTGTCCTTTTTGTGACGTCGAAGGGGAGGATTCGGACAATCCGATCTGTGCCCCCTGCCAGATCAATGTGAAAAAAGAATAGCCGAAGATTCAGATCTTATCACGTCATTGCCGGCGCCTGTGTTGCCCATGGCAATTTGGGGTTCTGCCAGGTTTCGATTATTGAGTGGGTTGGAGGTGGAATGATGAAGAAATCGGTAAGCAAGGCGGAAAGCAAGAACCGCAGCAAGACGGAAAAAAAGAGCGAGCTGTGGTGTCCGTACTGCGATGAGGAGATCATGAACTCAGATCTTCCTTTTTGCCAGGCCTGCAAGGTGGTGCTGTTCTATTGCCCTAACTGTAGCCAGCCGGTAGAGCGAACAAAACGGACCTGCCCCAGCTGCGGCGCGAATATAAAAGACTATATTGATCAGGATGATAAGCTGACCTAGAATACCGGATAAGAAAAGAAAACCCTATGCCAGAAACCGAAAAAGAAAAATTTACCCTGGTACTGTTCAGCGGCGAGTTGGATAAAGCTCTGGCAGCTTTCATATTGGCTACCACCGCTGCCAGCATGGGGATGGAAGTCACCATGTTCTTCACATTCTGGGGCCTGAATGTCATCAAGCGGAACGAAGGCAGGATTAAAAGCAAGGGCATCATGCGTAATATGTTGAATATTATGAACCGCGGAGGTTCAAAGCGCCTGAAGATGTCACATTTCCACATGTTCGGATTGGGCACCTGGATGATGAAAAAGCTGATGAGGGAATCGAACTATCCCTCAATAGATGAATTTATCAGTATGGCACAGGAAATGGGTATAAAAATGGTCCCTTGCTCCACTTCCTGCGGCATATTGGGACTACCGGATGATGCCTTTCGTGACGGAATCATGAGCCAGGCCGGCGCTGCTTATTTCCTGGCACAGGCCCGTGAATCCAAAGTCACGCTTTTTATTTAATACTCCGGAGGACCTTATGAAAGCAGATGAAACCATTGATTGCTTCGGTCTGATGTGCCCGATGCCGATCGTTAAAACATCACAGAAGATCAAAAAGATGAAAGTTGGGCAGGTCCTGGAAATAGTGGCAACTGACAAGGGCATCAAGCAGGATATGCCCGCCTGGTGTAAGACTACCGGTAATGAGTGCCTCGCAATAGAAGACCAGGGTGAGGAAATAAAGGTCTATGTCAAAAAGACCCGGGAGACTTAATACCGGTCCATAAAGATATAACCTTTATGAGACGGACGCTCAAAGATTTATCTAATCGCCCCCTTGAGGATTTTTTCCAGCTCTTCGACATATTTTGAAAAAGCGTCTCTTCCCCGGGTGGTAACCCGAACTCTGGTTTTGGGCTTCTTTCCTTCGAAGCTCTTGTCAATAGCTATATAACCGGCCTGCTCAAGTACAGACAAATGGGTGCTCAGGTTCCCATCAGTCAGTTTGACCAGGTCTTTAAGGCCGGTGAATTCCAGACTTTCCCCTTCAGGCAGCGCTACCAGGGCAGCCATTATGCGCAGCCTGGAGGGCTGATGAATAATTATTTCCGGTTCGTACATTTTATTCCCGTGACAATTTATTGGTGCTGGTTTGATTCTCGATCACGTTGTAAACTGCGTGCCTATCGCATTGGAACAATCGTCTCTTGCGCTGGGAAAATACCGGAGACATTGTACGCCACAAGACCTATCACCACAAAAACAGTAACCAGTATGAGCACGATACCTACAGCACACACTCCAGCAGCGATGGCCTTTATAACCGGATCACTGTTCTTCCGCCATACTATTATCCCCCCGACTATCATACCAATACCGATGATCGGGGCCAGAGGAGGTACGATGCCGGAGATTACCATAGCCAGCAGCGCCGCTGCAATAATAATCCAGCATTTCCCTCGGCTGGACCTTCTTCGCGACTCTTCCATGACCTGTTTTATCTCATGGACTTCTTGCAGTGCCTGATCTCTATCCATTTTAATCCTCCAAAGTACTTTGTCTTACAAAGTATATCATTATAATTAACCATAGTCAATCAGGTCAGGAAAAACGCTTCCTGAAAAAATAACTGATGTCATGCTGATAGCTTTATGGTAAAATAAAAAAAGTAAAAATATGTTAAAAATCCGGGAGGAAGATACCGCAACGAATTGGATTTAAGCTGTATTGTTCTGGCGGGCGGCAAAAGCAAAAGGCTGGGACGTAATAAACTCGCCGAGACTATCGGTGATAAAAATCTCCTGGCAAGGGCTATTTCCAGCCTGTCTTGCTTTAATACTGAAATCATAGTGGTTGCAGCTCAGGACTCCGTAATACCCGAATTACCCGATTATCCGGCGTTAAAGTTGGTTCAGGACATCTACCCGGGAAAAGGAGCTCTGGGTGGGATTTATACCGGCCTGGTGGCCTCCGGATCAAATTATAATCTGGTGGTTGCCTGCGATATGCCGTTTCTCAGTATCGATCTGTTGCGTTACATGGTTGGACAATTGGGTAGTTATGATGTAGTGATACCCAGAGTCAATAATGGAGTACTGGAACCGTTACATGCGGTTTATTCCAGGAGATGTATCGATCATATTGAGTTATTGATTCGTCAGGACCGGCTGTCGATCCTGGATCTTTTCCCGTTGGTCAATGTGAAATACATTCAAAAAGAAGAAATAGACAATATCGACCCTGAACATTTAAGCTTCTTTAATATTAATACCGAAGCCGACCTAATAGCAGGAAAAGATATTGCCAGAAAGAAGGGTCCTGCGAATGATCAGTGTTGAGCAAGCTTTAGATAAAGTACTCGGCAGCATTGACGTACTGGGTAGCGAAGAACGCCCGATTCTGGAATGCCTGGGTCAAGTTCTGGCTGAAGATATTTACTCCAATATAAATGTGCCTCCACGGGACAACTCTGCACTGGATGGTTATGCAGTCCGGTCGACGGATATCAAGGGCGCCAGCCAGAAGAGTCCCCATTTTCTGCGTGTCATAGATATAGTTATAGCTGGCAGCACCCCCCAGAAAAAGGTTGAACCGGGCACCGCCGTCAGAATCATGACTGGCGCTCCGATTCCTCCAGGGGCTGACTGCGTAATCGGATTTGAAGACACCGATGAAACGCAGCGAACGACTTCCAAAGATGGATTTCCCGAAGAAATAGGGATTATGGCAGAAGAAGAGCCGGACGCCAACATACGTAAAGCCGGCGAGAGTATATGCAAAGGCGGGTTGGTACTTTCCCGTGGAACTGTCGTCCGGCCGTCGGAGATCGGCGTTCTGGCTTCAATTGGACAGGCTAAAATTAAAGTGGTCCGCCGCCCTGTAGTGGCAATCCTGGCAACCGGCAATGAACTGACTGATCCGGGTGAGCCTCTGGCCGATGGCAAGATTTATAACAGTAACTCTTACAGCATAGCAGCCCAGGTAGTACGGGATGGCGGTATTCCCCGGCTGCTGGGAATCGCTCTGGATAACGAAGAATCAGTGGTCAGCAAAATCAGCCAGGGACTCGATGCCGATTTATTGATCACCATCGGCGGGGTTTCCATGGGTGATTATGATGTTGTTAAGGACGTGCTGGCCAAACAGGGAGAAATATTTTTTTGGAAAGTGCGGGCCAAACCGGGTAAACCTCTGGCTTTCGGGGCGATTCGAAGAACGGGGGGTAATAATATAAACCGGGCTATGCCTCATCTTGGCCTGGCCGGCAATGCCGTCAGCAGCATGATCAACTACGAGTTGTTTGTCCGCCCGGCTATTCTCAAAATGATGGGGAAAAGGAATCTGTCCAAACCTGTCATCGAGGCAGTTATAGAGGATGATATCAAGAATAACGATAACCGCCGGATCTATGCCCGCGTAGTTGTAGAAAAGCGCGACAGCCGCTATTATGCCAGGTTGACTGGGCCGCAGGGTTCAGGTATATTGACCTCCATGGCTTTAGCCAACGGACTGGCTATTGTTCCGGAGGATAAACCCCGAGTTGTTAAAGGCGAAATCCTGAACGTTTTGATGCTGGATTGGGTCCAGGATATTTAATTTCAGGTATTATAATAAAAATATAGGTCTTTTGATAGGAGAAAGTGTTGATAATTGAAGCTTCAGAATTTGCTTTCAAAGCTTCACCGGAGATAGCGCGGGCCAGAAGGGTACTGATCAAGCCCAGCGCCAATTATTTATCGCCTTACCCGATCACTACCAGCCCCGAGATGATCGCCAAAATTATTGAAGGTATTCGCGAAGTCAGCGACGCGGATATTCTTATATTGGAAGGGACGCCTGGGGGAGGGCCGATATATCCAGTCTATCAGGCCCTGGGTTATAATTTCCCACGGGTGCTGATGCTGGATGTCAAAGACTGCATCTGGGTTGAAGTAGATAATCCATTGCCGAAACCTTTTGCCATCCCCACTTTCTGGATACCCAATGTAATCCTATCCAGCGACTATTTGATCGGTGTATCCACACTGAGGATTATTAATGACTGCCCCGAGTTCAGCATCATGAACCTGCTGTCCACTCTGCCCAGTACCAAATACGGCAACAGGAGCGCAACCGGGTGGGACAGCTTATACGGATTAGGGATCGATAAAATCCTGGCTGACCTGTATTTTACCTTGCCGTTCGATATTGGCATCATCGAAGCCCGCCAAAAATTCGTGGGTAAGAGCCACAATCTTGAACAGGGCACTGTCGAAGAATTCAATAAAGTCTTCATCGGGGAGCCCTTTGATATCGATAATGAAGCCTGCCAGATGCTGGGGTTAAAGGCAGAATACCTCGATCTGATTAAGGTCGCCCGGGTAGGTTTTGAAGCCTAGTACCTGATAGTAAAATCGCTGTATTCCCCTGTAGCTTCCCCCCACTCCACTCTTATGTGGTCCACCCGGGAGCCTGGAGGCCCGATCTTCAAGCTCTCAATCAGCCTCTCCAATCGGTTCTTTTCTCCCTCTGCCAGGACTTCGACATCCCTACCGGACGGCAAGTTACGTACGAAGCCGGTCAGTTTCAGGGCGGCGGCTTTCCGCTCCACAAAGGCACGAAAAAATACACCCTGTACGTATCCGTGGACAACGGCATGGACCGAGAATGACTTAGCCATAAAAGTTTAGAAAAAAGCGGGAAGACTTGAGCCTGCCCGCTATACTATTTATTCTTCTTCGAATTCTTTGGGTTTCTTGCCCTTGCGAATCACTTCCACCTCTTGCCTGGGCTGTTCGATGCCGGCAGAAATGGTGGACTGCTTTTTGGCATCTTTTTTGGGCTTCTTCTTCTCCCTGTGCCCGATATCTCGGCTACCCATAATACACCTCCATTTTCAGTATTATTTATGTCCTAGATCGGAAGAGCACACGTCTGAACTCCAGTCACGAGATTCAATCTCGAATGCCG
>CAZELW010000026.1:10092-11117 GCA_964513135.1 uncultured Dehalococcoidales bacterium | reverse complement strand
CGATCTGCCTCTGGAGTAAAAAATCTCATCGAAATCGCTGGAGGAGTCGCCCTGCTGCGCCTTGTCGGGAATTTAATGAGCAATCAACCAACCACATCCGGCAATTCCTGGCTCTGGCTGTCGCTGGGAGTACTGGGACTGGTCTTACTGGCGGCCATGCTGATAACCGTGCTGTCGGTCAGGGAGAGGCCCGGTACCGGTATATCCGCTCCTTTCAATCTTTCGTTACTATACAATAGTTTTCAGGTCAGAGTTAAAGGGAATTCCGGATTTGTCCTTTTCCTCATCTCCCGTTTGCTTTTTATCATGGCCCTAACCACTCTCCAGTCTTTTGCCCTGTATTACTTCCAGGATGTGGTCGATATTGTACAACCGGCCAAAGTCACAGCCGACCTGATTACGGTGGTGGGTATTGCCATGCTGGTGGTGGTATATCCAGCCGGCAGGCTGTCAGATAGGATCGGACGGAAACCCATTTTAACAGCCTGCGGACTGCTGGCAGCTCTGGGGATTTCCCTGATATTTTCCTTCCCCCATTACAACTGGATCCTCTTCGCCGGCGCGCTGATCGGCATTGCGGCTGGATCCTTCCTGAGCACAAACTGGGCACTGGCGACTGACCTGATTCCTCAGGAAGAAGCGGGACGATACCTGGGTATAGCTAACCTGGCCTCGGCTGGCGGCTCAGCCCTGGCACGATTGATTGGCCCGCTGATTGATTTCTTCAACGGCTTCGGCGCAGGAACGGGCTATTCCGTGATGCTGGGGGCCTGCTTTTGTTATTTCATTATCAGTTCGATATTGATCTGGCAAATCAGAATTCACGGCATATCTCAGTCATCGAGCAGCGCCGTTTAAACAGTTTCTTTTTCAGAATCACCGGTGAGATCTCCCTATTTCCCGTACTCAGGGCGCATCCCGCCGCCATCTTCAGACGTGACAGTACGCTTTACTCCCGCCCCTCGTTCCACCGGGATTTCCGAGCAGCTAACTCCGACTTGATTTTAACGTTATATATATTAGAG
>CAZELW010000026.1:9580-10082 GCA_964513135.1 uncultured Dehalococcoidales bacterium | reverse complement strand
CCTACACGACGCTCTTCCGATCTGTTATATATATTAGAGAATGGTATAAATCCAAATACGGCTTACCCGGAGAAAAAAATGAAAAAAATTCTTATTATTGTCGTCTCGGCCATAGCGTTGCTGGCACTGGCTGCCTGCACGCAGCCGGCCTCAGCTTCGGAATTAAAATCCAACAAACCGAGGGAAACCGCGCCTGCCGCCGGCCCGGCAGATATAACCAGCCTGGTAAACGGCAACATTGAATTCGCCCTCAACCTGTACCGGCTGCTCAAAGATGAGGAAGGGAACTTCTTCTACTCGCCCTACAGCATATCGGAAGCCCTGGCTATGACCTGTGGTGGGGCTCGCGGTGAGACCGAGAAACAGATGGCAGATACCCTGCAGTTCATCCTGTCTCAGGAACAATTACATCCGGCTTTCAATGCCATAGATATCGAGTTAGCCAAACGCGGACAGGGCGCCAAAGGGAAGGACGGCAAAGGCTTCCGGTTGAATGTCATCA
>CAZELW010000026.1:0-9570 GCA_964513135.1 uncultured Dehalococcoidales bacterium | reverse complement strand
TCATCAACGCTATCTGGGGGCAAAAAGATTTTAAATTCAGCTCAGAGTACCTTGACCTCCTGGCACAGAACTACGGGGCAGGCATGAGAATTGTCGATTACATCAACGCCACCGAAGAGTCCCGGCAAACGATCAACCAGTGGGTCAGTGATCAGACTGAAGAAAGAATTAAAGACCTGCTGCCTCAGGGATCGATCACTCCTCTGACCCGGCTGGTATTGACCAATGCCATTTACTTTAATGCCGCCTGGTCTGCGCCGTTTGACAAAGGAGCCACGAAGGACGGTCAATTCCATCTTCTGGACGGCAGCACAGTGACTGTACCCATGATGAAACAAATGAAGTCCTTTAAATATGCCGAAGGCAGTAACTATCAGGCAGTGGAGCTGCCTTATGACGGTAACGAGCTTTCCATGGTACTTATACTGCCAGCTGAAGGCCAGCTTCAGTCGTTTGAGTCGGCCCTGGACAGCCGTCAGCTTGACTCCATCATCGGCAGCCTGAAATCCAGCCCGGTTATAGTCACTATGCCCAGATTTAAAATTGAGTCACAGTTCAGCCTGAAAGAAGCGCTCAGCGAGCTGGGCATGCCCATCGCGTTTTCTGAGTCTGAAGCTGATTTTTCGGGCATGGACGGTAAAAAAGACCTGTTTATCAGCGATGTGGTTCATAAGTCTTTCGTCGACGTCGATGAGGAAGGGACTGAGGCAGCGGCCGCCACCGGAGTGATCATCAGCACCACCTCTGCTCCCATGGACCCTAAGGAGATAACACTCGACCGCCCGTTCATCTTCCTTATTCGTGATAATCCCACGGGTTCCATCCTCTTCCTGGGACAGGTGGAGAATCCCGCGAAATAATCAGCGTATTAGGACTGATATAAAGCACAAATCCGTGCAGGGCAATCCTGCACGGATTTATTTTTCCGGAATGAGTACTCATTTCTGGCATCTTCCTATCATCTGTTAGAAGGATATCAAAATACTCTCCGGCGAATTAGATTAAAAAATAAAGGCAGAGCAATTTAAACACCCGCGAAGGGAACGCAGCAATTTGACGGCAATTTGCTGGAAGAAGCTATGGGTTTGAAGATATGTCAGGGTGCCGGATGCCGCCATTATTATGAAGTAAGCAAATATCCCCGGGCCTGCTATTACGAGCCGCAGTGCTGGAGAGGATACGTGAATATTTGGGTGCTGGTAGCATTCCAGCGTCTTGTTGCCCGGAGTTCGAATTTTATCAGTCCGCCTGCCGGGTCTTCTTTATTCCACGGTAACACTCTTGGCAAGATTGCGGGGAAAATCGATCGGACAATTGCGCTCCCTCGCCGTATAATAGGCCATAAGCTGCACCGCCACCGTATTAACAAACGGTGAGAACAGGTAGTTGGTCGCCGGTACCGGTATCAGGAAGTCCACCATATCCGCTACAGTTTCATCATCATCTTCAACGATGGCAATCACCGGAGAGCCTCGCGCCTTGATTTCTTTGATGCTGGTCAGCATCGCATCATGGCTGCTGTCATTTGCCACAATAGCTACAACCGGCGTTTCTTTGGTCAGCAAGGCAAAGGGGCCGTGCTTGATCTCACCGGCCGCATATGCTTCAGCATGAATATAAGAGACCTCCTTGAGCTTCAACGCTCCTTCCATTGCAACAGGGTAATTGATGCTCCGGCCGATGAAGAAAATATTCTCATAATGAGATAAGCTGGCGGCTGCTGAAGCAATGGTGTCTTTAATCGACAGGACCTGCTGGACCTTGTCCGGCAGTTGCCTGAACTTCAAACTCAGATCGTTTTTTACCTGATATTCCAGATTGGCGCCGGATAAAGCCAGCCAGTACAGCGCCACCAGTTGAGCAATAAAACTTTTAGTGGCCGCCACACTGATTTCCGGTCCGGCTCGAGTATAGAGAGTATAGTCGGCCAGCTTGCTGGCTGTGCTGCCCACAACATTGGTAATGGCAACTACGGTCGATTTATTTTCTTTTGATAGGCGCATCGCCTTCAGGGTATCGGCGGTCTCGCCGGACTGGGTAATCCCGATCGAAAGGGGTGGATAATGGATATTTTCACGGTAATTGAATTCGGATGCTATCTCCGGTTTAACCGAGATGTCTATCAGCCTTTCAGCTACATACTTTCCTATCAGGGCAGCATTATAAGACGTACCGCAGGCCAGATAAAGGACTGTTCTGGTGGTGCTGAGCAGGCTGGTGAAAACTGAGGTCGGCTTCGAACCGGATAGATATTCAGCCAGAGTGTCCCGGATTATGCGGGGCTGCTCAAATATCTCCTTGAGCATAAAATGCTCGTACCCGCCTTTTTGAGCTTCTTCAGGAGTCCAGAGAATTTTCTGCTCCGGCCGTATAATTTCACGGCCGTTATGACTGATTCTGATACTCCCGGGAGTAATTATCCCGACGTCCCCATCTTCCAGGTAAATCACCCGGTTGGTGTATTCCAGTATTGCCGGTACGTCCGAAGCCACAAAATTTTCTCTATCGCCTGCTCCCAGAATCAACGGACTGTCTTTGCGGGCCACTACCATTCCGGGTTCGCCCTCCGCAATGACGATAATGGCATAAGAGCCTTCGATGTCCTGCAATGCTCTTTTTACAGCCGTTTCCAGGCGGCTCCCGCCCCTCCCCACCAGCGCCAGATAATCGCCCTGGGCGGCCTGGCTGTAATAATACTTCTCAATCAGGTGTGGGATTACCTCGGTATCAGTATCGGAGACGAATTCATGGCCTTCCTGGGCCATTTGCTTCCGGAGCTGCATGTAGTTGCTGATGACCCCGTTATGGACCACGGCGATCTTGCCTGTGCAGTCGCTGTGTGGGTGGGCGTTTATCCGGCAAGGCGCCCCATGGGTAGCCCAGCGGGTATGGCCGATGCCGGTATTGCCGCTCAATTGCGGTAAAGTACCTTCCAGCCCCTTCACCCTGACAGCATCTTTGTATATCTTAATTTTCAAACTGCCGTCGGCGCTGCTCCCGGGGCTGCATACAGCAATGCCGCAGGAATCGTAACCGCGGTATTCCAGTCTGGAAAGGCTGTCTATCAAAACCGGTTGAGCATCCCGGCTGCCGGTGTACCCCACGATCCCGCACATATCAGATTACCAGGCTCCTGTCGGGAATCGATCCGCTTACCATTTTAAGCGAGCTTACCTGGCTGTAGTTGCCGATAATGGAACCGGCGGTAGCTGTCACCATGTTCCCGATACGGCATCCGGCACCCAGCATGGCGCCTGTTTTAACCTTGTGATGCTCCTCACCGCAGTGGTCCAGGTCGATCCTGGCTTCCGTTTCCTCACTGCAGGCGTTAAAGTGGCTCCCAATAATACACCCGTTATCAACCACAGTATCCTCAATAGATATCCCGGCCGCAAAATGGACATCATCCCCTATCACGCTGTTCTTGATTTGAGAAAAAGACGAAACGACCACATTATCGCCGATACAGGTAGAAGGGAAGATGCAGGCGTTCGGGCCGATATCGCACCCTTTGCCTATCAAAACCGGGCCCACAATATAGGTGTTGGAGCGTATAATGGTATCCTTTCCGACGCTTACCCGTCCCTTTAATTGGACTCCGCTTTCTATAACCCCGTTATGACAGGCCTGTATTCCCTGGAGAATGATTGAATTTAAACGCAGGATGTCCCATGGATAGACCACATCCAGCCAGACCTGATCGGTCTCAACGGCTTTGACCGTTTCTCCATTTTCCAGCAATTTATTTACCACGTCCGGGAGAGAAAGCTCGGTCTCTGTATAGGTAAAGACATTGTCGTTAAACACATAGACGCCGGCATTGATAAGATTGCTCTTCGGGTAAGGCGGCTTCTCTTCTATGCCGAGGACCTCGCCGTCTTTGACTGAGACAACCCCGTACCGGGAGGGGTCCTTTTCTCTTTTTATCAGTAAAGCTGTGGCAGTTTGAGCGATAAGGGGAGCAATAGTGGCAGCCGTGATCAACTGGTTCCCGGACAGCACCAGGAATTCCCTGTCGGTCATTCCTTTAACCTGCGCCAGGGCATTAGCCCCGCCGATAAGATTGGACTGTATTCTGTACCGGACTTCTACGCCGAATGCGCGGCCGTCACCGACATAATCGAAAATCTGCTCTTTCCGGTAGCCTACCACAATGATGATATCGCGGATGCCGTTATCAGCCAGGGCTTCCAGGACATAGCTGATAACAGGCTTCCCGGCTACGTTGAGCATGGCCTTGGGCTTATTCAGCGTGAAAGGCTTTAACCGGTAACCTTCACCTGCCGCCAGTATTACGGCCTGTTTCATAATGTCCCTCAAAATACTTTGGATCCGGGCGATATGTTGCCGTGTGCCAGGGCTCCGGGACCGATAAAAGCATCGTTCCCGATCACAGTGCCCACGTTGATACATGCATTAATCCCGACTTCCACCCCGTCCCCCATCACCACGCCCAGCTTTCTCCTTCCGGTATCAACACCGTTGACCGAGATGTTCTTCTTGTCCAGCCTTAAATTGGCTACCTTGGTTCCGGCCCCCAGATTGCACCTTTCGCCCAGGATGCTGTCTCCGACATAGTTTAAATGCGGGACTTTGGTCCCCGACATGATGATGGAGTTTTTAACCTCTACCGCTGCCCCGATGTGGCAATTGTCCCCGATCGCGGTGCTGGCGCGGATAAAACAGTTCGGGCCTATATCACAACCGGCCCCGATAATCACCGGCCCTACGATATAGGAACCCGCCCTGACTACCGTCCCCTCCCCCACCGAAACAGGGCCTTTTATTACTGCATTGGCCTCTATTTCGCCGGAGTTCTGAGGTTTCAGGTCCTGCATGATCTTTTCGTTGACATTCAACAGGTCCCACGGGTAGCTTATATCCAGCCATTGATCAATTACATGGCAGGCGACCTTCTGCCCGCTCTCGATCAGAATCCGGATAGAATCAGTAATCTCGTATTCACCTCTGGGTGACTTCTCTGTCTTGTCTATGGCATCAAAAACAGCGGGAGAAAACAGGTACAGGCCGGCATTAGCCAGATGGGATGGGGGATTGGCTGTTTTTTCAAGAATGCGCGCAACACAGCCGTCACGGACTTCCACCACCCCCAGGCCGGTGACGTTTTCACGCTCAATAACGCTCACTGCGTTTCCGGTCTGTTGCATTAACCCGCCGATATTCTGCTGGTTGATTATAATATCTCCATTAGCCATCAGGAAATTTTCATTGAGCAGGTCTTTGACCATCCTGAGAGCGTCCGCGGTCCCCAGTTGCTTTCTCTGGTTGGAATACTGGATACGGACGTTCCATTTCGCACCGTCGCCAAAGTAGTTGCGGATTTGTTCATCACGGTAGCCGACAATAAAAATAAAATCTTCGATACCGGCCTGTCGCATCTCCAGCAGGAGGTGCTCCAGTATCGGCTTGTTGGCCAGAGGAAGCATCACTTTAGGTCTGGAACAGGTCAGTGGCCGCATACGGCTCCCTTCTCCTGCCGCCAGGATAACCGCTTTAGTAATACTCATTCACACGCTCTCTTTTATTATCCTTGCCCCTTTTTCATAATAGGCTCTGGCAGCCGCCTCGCTCCTGGCTTCCGCTGTCAGCCGTATTTTAGGCTCGGTGCCGGAAGGGCGTACCAGGAGCCAGCCGTCTTTAAATACTAATTTCAAACCATCGACAGTGTCTGCGGAGACCGGCCCCAGTTCTTCCATCAATTTCTGCTGAATGCCGTTCATGGCGATGGCGGTGCCCGGCACGTTCCCTCTTATCACCGGATAGGATGGTATGCGGTCTACCAGTGACGATAATTTCTGTCTGCCGGTGATATCAGCGATTCTGGCCGCCGCATAGATGCCGTCCGGACATAGTGAAATTTGCGGGAAGACCCAGGCGCCTGAAGGTTCTCCACCGAACTCCCCCCCGTTTTTCAATTCTTCGGAAACATACGGATCTCCAACCCTGGTCCGTCTTACCCGGTACCCCATTTCTTCAATGGTCATCGAAGCATCAACGGTGGTCACAATGTCCTTATCACCCGCGGATTGGGCCAGGATAGCCATCAGCTTGTCCCCGGAGATGAATCGTCCCAGGTCGTCCACCGCCATCATACGGTCAGCGTCCCCATCATGGGCAATTCCCAGATCGGCCCCGGTTTCCTTTACTGCCTTTATCAGGTCCTGCAAATTGCTTTCGATGGGCTCGACATCATGAGGAAATATTCCATCAGGATGACAGTTCAGCGGGACGACGGTATATCCCATCCTGGATAACAGAAGGGGGGTAATACAGTAAGCGGCCCCGCATCCGCAATCTAACACCACTTTGATATTGCGTTTCCCGGCATCCGGAAAGTCCTGCATGATGCGCTGGATGTGTTTCTCCACCGCGTCATTGTAGATTTCATCGGTACGCATCTTGTCCCAGGCGACCTTTACCGGCTCCGCGTTGTCCACAATATCTTCAATTTGTTTCTGCTGTTCCGCCGCAAACGCTGAGCCGTCCGGGTTCAGCATTTTCAGCCCGTTATACTGCGGGGGATTGTGGGACGCGGTTATCATGATTCCAGCCGCAAACTCACGCGTGATATATGCCAGGGTTGGCGTGGGAACAATCCCCGCATTATGGCAGCGGGAACCGGATGCCAGGACTCCTGCGGTAACAGCGTGAAGCAGGACGCTGCCGGAAGTCCGTGTATCCCTCCCGGTAACTACATTGCCGTAGATAGTGCCTGTCGCCAGCCCTACCTGAAATGCGAGGTTGACCAGGCTCAGATCAACCAGCCGGCGAATTCCTGATGTACCAAATAGCTGCATAATACCCCCATTTTAGCAGGAGTAAGGTAAAAGATAAATATACCCTGGCCGATTTTCTTTTCTCCGGATACGCTGGGAAAGCACTACCTATCCTGCCAAAGTTAGATTAATCCTTTATTAATTATTATATACTCGAAGATAGCCCGTGTTTAAGGCGTTCAGACCTTTTCTCAGGGCCTTTTCCTTCTTTCAAATCCATACCAGTCGCTGGTACCCGGAAAAGTGTCATTCTGGAGACCTCTCCCGTCATTCCGTGCCCACCCCCTGGCCGTCATTGCGAGGCTCCTGAACCTCCTCCGAAGCAATCTCAGGGCGGGGAGGCCCCTCTCCCCCTTCTCCTTTTCTAGTCATTCCGTGCTTCGACACGGAATCTACCCGGTCTCCTTCTCCCCTTCCTTAATCCTGAATCAATATCCGCTTCTATTCAATCAGGGTCGACAGCGCCCCACCCCCTGGCCGTCATTGCGAGGCTCCTGAACCTCCTCCGACGCAATCTAAAGGCCTTGAAGGCAGCCTGAGGTTGGGAATCCCTCTTAAGCGTTAGTATCCTGTCATCCTGGAGGCTTCGAATGGCGAAGCCGAAGCATCTCAGGGTGGGGTGACCCCTCTCCCCTTATTCCTCAATCATTAATCTTTAATCCTTAATCATTAATCCTTAATCCCAATTCCCTCGGCCCTGCCTACCACAGCCATAACGTTTCAGCTGCGTATTCATACTAAGTAAAAACAGCAATGCCGGTAGTATTTTACCACCTGTTCTTTATAGCCAACCGCCCAATGGAAAAGGTAATTTTTATATTATAATCCAAATTAGTACTTGAGATTAGCCCTTTAACTCAAGCATTCAAGACGTCTGAAGGAGATAAGAAATGATACAAATGTCTAGCGTGCGAATTGACGATGAATGTACCCGGGCAGTCCTGGATACGATTAAGTCCGGTCAAATTGCCCAGGGGCCGCGAGTAGAGGAATTCGAAAAAGCTTTTGCAGCCTATATCGGAGTAAAATACGGCATTGCCGTCAGCAGCGGGACTGCGGCCCTTCATGCCGCTCTCATGGCAGCCGGTATCGGCCCCGGTGATGAAGTCATCACCACTTCCTTCAGTTTTATTGCCACTGCCAACTGCTGTCTTTTCGTAGGTGCTAAACCGGTCTTCGCCGATATCGATGCGAATACCTTTAATATCACCCCCCGCTCCATCGAAGAGAAAATCACCCCCCGGACCAGAGCGGTAATCATTGTGGACCTTTACGGCCAGGCCTGCGATATGGATGAGATCACCGCCCTTTGCCGGAAAAACAATTTGGTTTTAATCGAGGATGCCTGTCAGGCCCATGGAGCAGAATATAAAAAGAAGAAGGTAGGGTCTTTCGGCATCGGGTGCTTTTCTTTCTACCCTACCAAAAACATGACCACTGGTGAAGGCGGTATGATCACCACCGATGATGAAGAGATATTACGTAAAGCCCACCTGGTCCGCCAGCATGGTCAGAGCCGCCGGTATGTCCATGATGTCCTGGGCTATAATTTTCGCATGACGGATATCGCCGCGGCAATGGGGATCTGCCAGCTCAAGAAGCTGGATGAGGTTAATGCTGTCCGCATCAACAACGCCAAGGTGCTGACCGACCATATCAGCCAGGTCAAAGGCCTCATTCCGCCCTTCATCGCTTCCTGCCGCAATCATGTCTTCCATCAATATACAATCCGGGTTACGGAAGATTACAAATATTCCCGGGACGAACTTCAACAGAAACTGCTGGAGAACGGGATCTCTACCATCATCTACTACCCGACTCCCATCCACCGGCAGCCCTCTTTTAAAGCCCTGGGCTATCAGGAGAATTTGCCGGTAACGGAGACTGTTACCAGGCAGGTGCTTTCCCTGCCCGTTCACCCCGGCCTGACCCGGTCCGATTTAAATAAGATCGTGGAGGTAATCAAAGGATTATAAATGTCAAAAAATATAATCGAATACGGCAGGGTAATTTTGGGAAAAAATGCGGACCTGGGCGACAATATTGTCCTCGGCCATCAGGCAGATGGCGAGCTCAGCATCGGGGATAATGCGGTTATCCGCTCCGGCAGCATTATCTATTCAGGCACAAGGATTGGCCGTAACTTCCGCACCGGGCATAATATACTTATCCGGGAAAATACCTGGATCGGCGACGGCGTTCTGGTAGGCACCAACTCTGTGATCGAGAATAACTGCCGGATCGGTAATGACGTCAGCATTCAAACCGGCGTTTATGTCACTACCAACACCACCCTGGAGGATGGAGTGTTCATGGGGCCCTGCTCCGTCACTACCAATGATAAATATATGCAGGCCGGCGCCCGGCTGATTGGTCCCACCATCAAGAAGGGCGCCCGCATCGGCGCTAATTCCACTATTCTGCCCGGTGTCACTGTTGGTGAAAATGCGGTGATCGGTTCGGGGGCAGTCGTTACCAGGGACGTCCCGGCGGGCGCTACCATGGTAGGAAACCCCGCGCGAATGCTAAGAAGAAAAGTAGAAGTCTGATCAGCCAACCAATCGCTGTTATTTGACGCGGAGAAGCCGCCCGCGAACTCTGAAACCCGGATTATGGACTCTTTTTTTACCGGATCCGGTTCTGTTCAATCTGGGTCGGCAGCGCCCAACCCCCTGGCCGTCATTGCGAACCCAACCCCTCTCCCGTCATTCCGTGCCCAACCCCGTGGACGTCATTGCGAGCCTCCTTAACCTCCCCGAAGCAATCTAAAGGC
>CAZELW010000025.1:0-11173 GCA_964513135.1 uncultured Dehalococcoidales bacterium | reverse complement strand
AGACAGTGGCGGGAAAAGCAGTCATAGCATTAACTAAACTCGTCAGTTTTGTTATGATACGAAATCTAACGCGAATTGCCCGGATGAATAACTCCGTTATCCTGGGAGAAAATGTGCATGCCGTATCTGTGGACCTCTACTCTGGTCTGGCAGTGCTAATCGGGCTGATTATTGTCCATTTTACTGGAGCAGTCCTGGTTGACCTGGTCATTGCCCTGCTGTTTTCTTTATGGATATTCAGGTCCGGAGTTATGGTTTTGAGAAGGTCATCTCCCTCTTTGATAGATGTGAAATTACCGCAGAACGAAGAAGAGATTATCAGGTCTACTATTATGGAACATTGCTCTCAACTGGTAGGATTCCATGATCTGCGCACCCGTAACTCGGGAGATCAAAGATATATCGATCTGCACCTTGTTGTTCCCCGTGCGGCCAGTGTGGCCGAAGCCCACAGGGTAACAGAGCATCTGGAACAGGATATTCGCCGGAAATTGCCGCATACCAGCATGATTATTCATATAGAGCCGTGTGATAGTGAATGCGAAAACTGTTCCTGTCCGTGCAGCTTGAGGAAAAAGCCGGGTAATCAGGATTAGCTGGGGTGTGTCATGCTGGAGGCCTCGGGTGGCGAGGCCGAAGCAGGGCGGGGAGGCCCCTCTCTCCTTCATTAATCATCAATCATTAATCGTAATTCTTTACCTTCCCCACGAAGCAGGGTCGGGAACATCCTTCTTCCCTCTTCCTCAATCTCTAATCTCCAATCATTCCCTCCCTCCCCACCCAATGGAATAGTTATTGACTATACCGGTGAAATATGGCAAAATACTGCCATTCCGAACGGCCCAGCGCCGATTACATTTAACAGGAGCAAGCCGTGTTGTCTGTCAGCCGCTATAAACTGTCCAGGGGCAGGTTGTTGCATCTACTGGAAGAACTGAGCGCCCGCCCTGCCGAAATGGCGTCCTTATATCTTCCTCCCGGATCTCCCCGGATAAATATCGAAGGTCTCCTGGAGACTATTCTGGATATCAAAACAGCGCCTGAAGACCTGGCCGGAATTATGGCTGAGTCACCTGCTGGAGCGGTCCTGTTCTGGGGACCTCATCACCATTACCTGATATTGCCCCCTTTCCCCATCCGTGAGGAAAGAGTGTCCGGAGTCTGCGAGATAGAGCCGCTCCGCTCCCTTCTTCAGAAGGATTATATATTCGGACTGGTGCTGGTGAGGCTGGGGGCCTACGGGACCGGTGTGGTGAGAGGGGAGATGCTGCATTCGAGCAAGGTTGGTACCGGCCTGGTACATGCCCGTCACCGTCAGGGAGGGTCTTCCGCTCATCGGTTCGAAAGGCACCGGGAGAAGCAAATGGAGACCTTCTTCACCAGGGTCTGCGGGCATGTCCGGGAGCAGTTGGAGCCGTACGAGAGACAGATAGAGTTTTTATTTTACGGCGGGGCGCGGGAAACAGTGCGGGAGTTTCGCCGGCAGTGCCGGTTTCTGCAACAGTTCGATGACCGAACGCTGGATATTTTGCTGAATATCCGGGAGCCGAATCAAGCCGGCCTGGCAGAGGCTGTTCGGGAAGCCTGGTCAAGTCGCCTGATAGAGTGGAAAGAGCTGTAGACTGGACCTTTACGCCGTGGCCGTGTCATCTCTCAAGCCCGTCTTCATATTCGGCAATCAACGCATCCGGCCCGGCCGTACTGAAACCACCTGCGGCGAGCACAGCTTTGGCCACGTATACATCTTCGATAATCCCCCCGCTCACCCCCAGGCCCCCGACTATTACTTTTCCTTTTATGATCGGGTATCCACCGGGAAAGGTGATCCAGCGTTCGTGAAAAAACAGAGGTACCAGGAGGCCTGATTTATATGGAGAACACAGATCGCTGGTCGGCTGTTTGCCGAGGACGGCTGTATAGGACTTGTCCAGGGCGATTTGAGTGCTCATCAGAGCAGTGTTGTCCATGCGGCGAAAGGCCATCAGGTTTCCTCCGGAATCGGATATTGCCATTGCCATCGGGACTCCCTGCTTGAGGGCTTCTTTCTCTCCCGCTTCCAGCATTTTTTTGGCCTGTCTCAGCGTGAGACCTGCACCGTAGGTATAAGTACCGGCTTTCCAGGATTCGGGCGCTTCACCAAAACGTGTCATTTAGATGGTCTCCGTGTTTTTTCTGCCTGTTGCATGTTGAGGATCACTTTCACGCCTGCCAGATTGACGCCGTCTTTTTCCAGTTGTACTATTTTCCGGATAAGGGCAATATCATTATCTGAGTACAACCGCTGGTTACTGGCAGTCCTGGCCGGCTTGCAAAGGCCGCATTCTTCAAATTTCCTGATTCTATGGGCAGGCACCCCTGTCATCATTACGGCCACTGCCATGGTATATTTGGCAGTTTCTTTGCCGTTGGCGTCAGTCAGAATATCTTGTGGTGTGGTCAACGCGTTGTCCTCTCGGTTCTTGTAATGGAAAAACAGGCCTGCCTGAAAAGGGACTGTATATTTTATATCATTACTAAGGAAAGGTGTCAATAATGATCTTCAAGGCAGTTAAATTATTTTCCATTTCATATTAACTATATTGAGTAAAATGATCAGGATATTTGACATGAAATGTATCATAATCTATAATTGAGCAGAGGTGAAGAAAGGCAGGTTAGGGTATATGGGACAAACTAATGGTGTTTATATTATGCGTGTAGCATCGATGCTGACGGGGATGCATCCCCAGACGCTGCGCAAGTATGAGCGCGCCGGTCTGTTGGAGCCGTCCAGGTGCAAAAAGCTCCGGATGTATTCGGATGAAGATATTGCCCGCTTGAGAACAATCAAACATCTGGTAGATAATGTTGGTTTAAACCTGGCCGGAGTCAAGGTAGCGCTCCAGCTTCATGATTCGGTTTTATATGTCCGGAAGCAACTGGCTTCAGCCGACCTTAGCCCGAACAGGAGAAAACAATTGCTAAAGTCATTGGACGAAAGTCTAATGGTTTTGGGCACGGTGCTGGGGCATAATACAAAAGAATATGCTTGATTTTCCCTCAAGAAGCAATAGGAACCAAAGGAGGAGCTGATATGTGGAACATGAAGCGATGTCCTCGATGTCAGGGCGATGTATATATTGATGAAGACATGGGGAGTTGTTATGAGAAGTGTTTACAATGCGGCTACGAGCGCGAAATGGCAAGGGTCTCGACTGTAAAATCGAATGTGGAAAAAGAATCCAAAGAGGCCTAACCACTTGAACACTAACCGGACTCGTTAAAAAGAGCAGGCGGTCATAATCAAACGACCGCCTGCTTTCTTTTACCTGGGACTGCTCTGTCCCTCTTTTTTCGCCTTTTCTGTCGCTGGTTATCTTTTATGGCCGCTCCAGCTTGTTTCATTGATACTAACTGCTTACAGGGCGATGGCTTTAGCTGTATAGACATCCGGAATAGCCAGGATTTTCTTTATGGTTTCATCCGGCAATTTCTCATCCAGGTCCAGAATCATCAGGGCTTTTCCGCGGGCTTTCTGGCGGCTGACATACATGGCGCTGATATTGACATCGACGCTTCCCGTGATATTGCCCACCGCACCAATCAGCCCCGGGCGGTCCTGGTGGTCTACAAACAGGAATGGCCCGGTGGTAGGAATAAAATCTATCCAGTACTCATTGACCCGCACAATATGCGGTTCTCCTCGGAGCACAGTTCCGGAGATTTCCCGCTTTCCTGTGCTGGTGGTGACCACGGCAGTGATCAGGCTGGCATAGTTTTCGCAGGTGGCTTCTTTTTGCTCTGTTACAGTCAATCCCCGGCGTCCGGCGATCATGTTTGCATTGACCATATTTACTTTTTCTTCGCTGATGTTTTCCAGTATACCGTTCAGCACAGCCGCTTTTAAGGCGTTGGTATCGTATTGCGTAAGCTCGCCTTCGTATTTGATAGTAAGTGAGTTCATATGCCCCTCAACTAGCTGACTGGCCAGCTTGCCGATCTTGGTGGCGATTTTCATAAAAGGAAGCAGTACCGACATCATCTCGGGTGGAATAAAGGGGGCGTTGACCGCGTATTTGGGGGCAAGGCCTTTAAAAACGTCCACTATTTGCTCGGCTACATCACTGGCGGCCGTAACCTGGGCCTCAGCAGTGGATGCTCCCAGATGCGGGGTAACAATGGCGTTTTCCATGCTGAATAAAGAACTGGACGTGCAGGGTTCCTGCGGGAAAACGTCCACAGCCGCTCCGGCTATCTTTTTATCTTTCAGGGCATTGGCCAGAGCTTCCTCATTGATAAGACCGCCGCGGGCTGTGTTGATTATCCGGACTGTCGGTTTCATCATGGCCAGCTCTTTAGCGCCGATCATTTCCCGGGTCTGGGCATTCAGGGGGATGTGCAGGGAAATGAAGTCTGCTTCTTTATAAAGCTGCTCCAGTGAAACCAGCTCAATTTGAAGATTGCGGGCGCGGTCCTCGGAAACAAAGGGGTCATAACCGATAACTTTCATTTCCAGGCCGCGGGCCCGGCGGGCAACGGCGGAGCCGACATTTCCCAGTCCGATAATACCCAGGGTTTTCCCTCTCACCTCAGTCCCGGTAAACTTGCTCCTTTCCCATTTGCAGGCTTTAAGGGCTGCGTTGGCATTGGGGATATGGCGGGCCAGGGATAACATCAGGGCTATGGCATGTTCGGCGGCAGAAATGGTATTCCCGGTGGGGGCGTTGACCACGATGATTCCCTGGCGGGTGGCCGCCTCCAGATCGATATTATCTACGCCCACTCCGGCACGCCCTATGATGATCAGCTTTTTCCCGGCCTCGATTACCGGTGCTGTAACCTGGGTCTGGCTGCGGACAACCAGTCCCTCATAGTTGCCTATTATCTGAATCAGTTCGGCTTCCTTCAGCCCTGTTTTTACATCTACCTCAGCAACGCCCTTTATGATATCAATACCCTCTTTTGAAAGAGGATCAGCCACAAGGACTTTCATGTTCTTCTCCTTTCCACTAATAGAGTCTCATTGCCGGCTACAGCTTGTACCCCATTTTGGGAAGTACATATTTTAAAGCATCCATACACTCTTTGATGTCTGCCTCGTTGACCCAGCCGAGGTGACCGATGCGGAATATCTTCCCCTCCAGGGTGTCCTGGCCTCCGGTAATGATGACTTCCTTTTCTTCCCTCATCATCTTGCTTAGTGCTTTGTATTCAATTCCCTGGGGCAGCCAGACTGCGGTAACCGTGTTGGAGGCATACCTCTCATCGGCGACCTGCTTGAGACCGAGGGCTTTGACTCCTTCCCGGGTGGCTTTGGCCACTCTGGCATGGCGGTCGAAAATGTTCTGTAAGC
Source organism: uncultured Dehalococcoidales bacterium (assembly GCA_964513135.1). GTDB lineage: Bacteria > Chloroflexota > Dehalococcoidia > Dehalococcoidales > UBA3254 > CAZELW01. The sequence goes on along the minus strand of CAZELW010000025.1, from coordinate 5,841 downwards.
CTTCTTTCATTAAGATATCCAGCCCGGTAGCCAGTGCATAAATTGCGGTGATGCCGGGAGTCCAGGGGGTCTCTTCTTTTTCCAGGTATTTCTTGGCCTTGCCGAAATCCCAGTAGAACCGTGGCATTTTGGCTTCGGCATAAGCCTCCCATGCCCTGGGGCTGATGCTGACAAAAGCCAGTCCGGGAGGGGCCATCCAGCCTTTCTGTGAACCGGAAATGGCTACATCGATGCCCCATTCATCTACCGGGCAGTTGATCGAACCCATGCTGCTGACGCAGTCCACGATCAGTAATTTATCAAATTCTTTCACTACCTTTGCCAGTGAACCCAGATCGTTGGTAATACCCGTAGATGTTTCATTGTGGGTAATCAGGACTGTTTTGATGCCCGGATTATCCTGTAAGGCTTTCCGGACACTCTCCGGGTCGGCCGCGGTACCCATCTCAAAGCTTAGCTTCTTGACATCAGCGCCGAAAGATTGGGCAATATTGGCGAACCGGTTGCCGAAATTACCGATCGAGACCGCCAGGACTTTATCTCCGGGTGACATCATATTAACCACCGCCGCTTCCATGCCGCCGGTCCCTGAACCGGTGAGTATATAAAGATCATTTTTGGTCTGGTAAATGTGCTTTAATTTGGCAGTGACATCACTCATGATCTTATGAAACTCGCTGCCGCGGTGATTGATCATCTGTTTGCTCATTGCCTGTAATACTTCAGGTGGAAGGGGAGTTGGACCTGGAATACGTAACTGTGCCATCTAAATTCTCCTTGATCTATTATGAATTATCTTTATTTATTATTTTCACAAAGCGATGTTTACCCACTTTGATAATTGTCGTGTCTTTCAGAGTGGCTACCGTACCTGTGAATTTTTCACCATCGATACTGACAGCGCCCTGGCTGATTAACCGGCTGGCTTCTGTCCGGCTTTTAACCTGCCCGGCAATTGTTAACAGTTTGCTCATATCTATTCCGCCCTTTTCCCCGCTGAGTTCCCTGAAAGAGACGGCCACTTCTTTGATTTCCTCGGGCATCTCGCGTTTCTGAAAAACCCGGGCGAATTCCTCTTCTGCCTGCCGGGCGTCTTCCTGTCCGTGAAGCTGAGAGACGATTTCGTATGCCAGGCGCTTTTTATAGTCCATTGGATTGACTGATTTATCGGCCAGGTTGTGTCTGATTTCGTCCAGCTCAGCATCCGGGACATCTGTAAGCAGCTCAAAGTAGTTAATTATCAGGGAGTCCGGGACTGACATGACCTTGCCGTACATCTGATTCGGAGGTTCGGAAACCCCGATATAGTTACCGAGGCTTTTGCTCATCTTATGAATACCGTCGGTACCTACCAGCAGGGGAGTGGTGAAAATCTGCTGCGGACGCTGCCCGACCATTGATTGTAGCTCCCGGCCTACCAGTAAATTGAACTTCTGGTCGCTGCCCCCGAACTCTACATCAGCCTGAATAGCCACCGAATCATATGCCTGAAGCAGAGGATAGAGGAACTCGGTGATGGTAATCGGCCGGCCTTCGGCATAACGTTTGGCAAAGTCCTCCCGCGCCAGGAACTGGGCGATGGTGAATTTGCTGGTCAACTGAATAACGTCTTTGAGGCTGAATTTGCCGAACCACTCGCTCTGCCATCTGACCTCCGTCTTTTTCCTGTCTACTACCCAGAAAAACTGCTCCATGTAAGTCTCGGCGTTTGTCCGGACCTCTTCCTCGGTCAGCATCGGCCGGGTGACATTAGCGCCGCTGGGATCACCGATCTGGGCGGTCCAGTCTCCTACTATGAGAATTACCTGATGCCCCAGTTCCTGGAACTGGCGCAGCTTGCGCAGACCGACCATGTGCCCCAGGTGAATGTCCGGCCGGCTGGGGTCGAAACCCTCTTTTAGCCGGAGCTTTTTCCCTGACTTGAGTGCGGCGATCAGGTCGTCTTTGACTATCACTTCTTCTACTCCCCGGCGGAGCAGATAGTCCAGTTGTTTATCGTCCAGGTTGCGGTTTACATTATCGTCCATTTCTTGATACAGCCTCTACCTTTAAAATTATCCGGGTACTGCGGATGTCATCATATATTTGTTTAACCAGGTCTTCCGCGTTATCAAATTTAATTTCGTCGCGGATTCTCCGAATAAAGTCTATTTTTACCTCACGGTCGTATAAATTATCGTGGTAGTCCAGCAGGTAAGACTCGATGGTGCGTTCGGTATTGCCGAAAGTTGGATTCATGCCGACATTGGTGATGGAAGGGTAGGTAAGATTATCTACATGGGCGCGGGTAGCGTAAACGCCGTCGGGTGGCACAGCCTGCCCGGGCAAAATTTGCAGGTTTACAGTTGGGAATCCCAGGCTGGCGCCTCGTCCTTTGCCGTGTACTACCTTCCCGTGGAGGCTGAAAGGCCGGCTCATGAAGCGCTGGACCTTTTCCATATCGCCTTCCGCCATGGCGCGCCGGATTGCAGTGCTGCTGATAATATCGCCGTTTTGCCTGACTGGCGGTATGACTGTGACAGAGAATCCCATTTCCTCTCCCAGCCTGCGCAGGGTGGGAATGTCCCCTTCCCCCCGGTGGCCGAGGGCGAAATCCGGGCCTACCACAATCCCTTTCATCCTGAGGTTGGTTTGCAGCCAGTTGATAAATTGGACGGCGCTTAGCTGTGATAATTCGCGGGTAAAGGTCAGCATAATTACTGCTGCCGCCCCTTCTTTCTCAAGGAGCCTGGCTTTTTCTGCGGCATCAGTTAAGAATGGAGGTGTTGTTCCCGGTGTTAATACTTCCTGCGGGTGCTTGTCAAAAGTGACGATGAGAGGGCATAAGCCTTGCTGACTGGCAAGCTCTTTGGTTCGTGCAATAAGTTGTTTGTGGCCCAGATGGACTCCGTCAAATACTCCGATTGTAACCAGGCTGTCGCAATTAGACGAGAACCTGGCTAGCTCTTGCTCGACTTGCATTCTACATCTCCGAGCTGGCACAGCCCTAAAGCTAAACCCTCAAATGAACACGTTCGACAGGAGTGTCACATGTAAAGTGATTTCATAGTAGCATACCGTTAAAAAGGCGTCAAATTAAGACCGTATACGATTGTGGGGCGGTCCAGTGTGATACTGAAGAGGTCCGCTGCTTATGCCCTGGGGTGACGAAGGACTACCAGTCGGCGGGCTTTGGTTGCTGATATGGAAAAATATACCGAATTGTGCATTTTGAATTCGGCATTAAAGAGCGATTCCGGAAACCGATTCTTCCTCTGTTTCCTCATCGGTGATAGGGGTTGTAGGGATCTCGGCAGTGATACAGGTGCCGTTCCCCGGACTGGTACTGATGGTCAATTTACCGCCTGACAATTCAGCCCGTTCGCGCATTCCACTGAGTCCTATACAGGCTTTCTTGGCTATCCGTGACCATTCGAAACCGCAGCCGTGGTCCTCGATCTTCAGGTAAACGGATTTTGGTGAAGCCTGGATAACCACATTTACTTCCTTGACTCTGGCATGGCGTGCGACATTTGTCAAAGCTTCCTGGACAATTCGGTAAACTGCCGTGTTGATATCCGGCCTGAAATTTTCTTCCTGGCAGTTATGCCGGAAGTGAACTTTGACCTGGGTTTGCGCGGTATACCTCTGAAAATGCCAGTCCAAAGTGGGTAGAAGCCCGATATCGTCCAGCATACTCGGTCGGAGCTTCAAAGCCATCTCCCTTACCTGTTGGATAAGCTCAGAGACTACCGACTGTGCTTCGTTAAGTACCGGACCGGTGTCACTTCCGGTGGTGCGCATGGCTTTGGTCAACATCAGCTTGAGAGCTGTCAGAGACTGGCCTATCTGGTCATGCAGCTCACGGGCGATATTGCGTCGCTCTTCTTCCTGGACCTCCAGCAGCCGGCTGGATAGTGTGCGGGCCTGCTCGATCGCCAGCTTGCGTTCCCGCCGGATACAGGCTTCATTGAGCCCTCTTTCGATAGCCGGTCCCAGCCTTGTCAGGTTGGTTTTCATAATGTAGTCATATGCTCCGTTCTTCATGGCTTTGACCGCCGTGTCTTCTCCGATTTTTCCGGAAACAATAATGAAGGGCAGATCGCGCCCGGTCTTCTGGACCAGTTCCAGTGCGCTCAGACCATCAAATTGCGGCATGACATAATCGGAGATGACTATATCCCAGGGCTGCTTTTTCAGGGCATCGATCAGGTCTTGAGCGGTATCGACCCTTTCAAAGATCGGATCATACCCGCTATTCTTCAGTTCTCTCAGCACCAGCAGAGTATCATCTTTGGAATCATCGATGATTAAAACACGCAGACTTTTTCCCATTTTTCCGTCCATCTCCTTCACTTATTTATTACCTGATAAAGGGGTAGGAAGAAAAGGGAAAAGGGGATATGCCAAAGTAAAAATCCGGCAGAACATGCCATTCTGCCGGATTAATCACAAAATAAAGGGAAAGGATTGTGGACTAAATTATCGAATTGATATCCACGTTCTGCTCGACCAGTTTCTGGATCAGGTCTATTCGTTCGGTGTCATCTTTGGTCAGCAGGGACACCAGGTCGTCAACCTGTTTGGCTGTGGCGAAGGTATCGAAAGGTACCAGCAGCATTGGTATATTCTTGTCGGAAGCCTTGGAAATGATGTTTTGCGGCGGAATGACATTATTGGTGAGAATGATGCCGGCAGTGCTGCTTTCCAGGGCAGCCACGATGTAGTCGACCCGATCGCCTGAAGTGATAGCCAGTTTATTTTCTGCTTTAAAGAGAGGATATCGTACTGCCGCGTCACCGGACATTGAGCCTACCAGTATGTGCTTCACTTTCTGATTCAGGCCGTTTTCTCCGGCGATTATGCGGGCTTGCAGCTTCTCTGCCAAGTAGCTCATGGAGAACTGTGTCAGGACAGGCTCGCAGGGGAGTACGCCCAGTACATTTACTCCCAGCTCTTTGATGTCCCTGAGATGGTTGTTTTTATAGTCTTCCAGATTGCTGACCTTGTTAATTATTATGCTGAGGTCAATGTTGTTTGTATCGACATATTTTTTTATAAAAGTGACATCGTCGATGATTGTGCCTTCATCTCCGCTGACGACCAGTATCAGCTTTCCGTCGAAATATCTGGCCAGAGAGAGTGTATCCAGCCGTATCGAAGACCCGTAGGTCAGGTCCTTGCCGCCTTCTATAATCAAAAACTCATTAGTGCCGGAGAGCTTGTTCGCCATGTCCAGGAGCTTGGCTTTGGTGCTGGCTTCATCATACATATAGCGGAGCTTGGAGTGCTCAAACCCGATGGTCATATCTTCAGAGCTTTGCTCCAGTCCGAAAATATTGGTAATCAGTGCGGCATCATAGTCCCAAAGACGTTTCTTGCGGTAAATCAACCTGTCTCCAAATGGTTTCAGATAGGCGAATTTTTTATTTACTGCCTTGGCCAGGCCTACAATAATACTGGTTTTCCCTGCATCTTCACTAACCGAACCGATGATAATATTCTTCATTATTTCGCTGCCTCCTGAGGTTTTGAAAGCAAGATTCTGACATCAACAGCTCTAACACCTTCTCCTTGACTATACACTACCAGAGGATTAATCTCAATATCACTGATGTCCTGACACTTTTGCAGGATCGTACCAACCTTTAAAATGGTATCAGCCACTGTTTCAATATCCTTCCGTTTTTCTCCCCTGACTCCTAGCAGTAATGGGTACGAACGTATCTGACTGATCATGTTAAGCACTTCCTGGCGGCCCAGGGGGAAAGCCCGGAAAGCGATGTCTTTCATAACTTCAACATAAATACCGCCAAGCCAGATCGGAAGAGCACACGTCTGAACTCCAGTCACCGCTCAATA
>CAZELW010000024.1:7087-11310 GCA_964513135.1 uncultured Dehalococcoidales bacterium | reverse complement strand
CCTGGATGGTGGGTGACGACCTGGACCGGGACATCGCCGGCGCCAAAAATGCCGGTGTCCGGAGCATCTGGGTGGACTGGAGGGGAAGGGGACTGCCGGAAAAATCCGCGGTCCGGCCGGACTGCATCATAGGAAGCCTCTCCCAGTTGTCCGGGGTCTTTTTAGACTAGCCGCTGGCCTTCCGGAATAGTACGATAGTTTTTGGCATTAGGTTTGGATTTGGCCACTTGCATATTTGCAGTGAAAAAGATAATATATGGCAGTTAAGTTATCAGGAGGATGCTTTATTTGGGTAAAATAACCCGTATTGGTGTAATCTCCGATACCCATTATCACCGCTTCAATGATGCCCCGCTTTCTTTGCTGAAACGCCTCAAGTCTTATGATCTGGTCTTGCATCTGGGTGATTTTGTCAGCCCTGAAGTGGTGGAATATTTCAGGGGCAGTAATAACTTCTACGGTGTAGCCGGCAACCATGACCCGCAAACTGTGAAGAAAGTGCTTCCCCGGACGGACGTTATTGAGGTCAATGGTAAAAGGCTGGGACTTTTACACGGTTACTGGGCACCCCTTTTCTGCGATCACCGGTCTTTGGCCCTGTTCAGTAAAGATAAGGTTGATGCCATTGTGTACGGGCATACCCATATAATACGGAATGAAAGAAAGGACGACATACTGTGGTTTAATCCGGGGAGCGCCTCCGCCAGGTTCCCGGCGCCCTGGAAGACCTTCGGTGTGCTCAATATCGGGGAATCGATTACCGGGGAAATAGTATCTATCTCCGACCGGGAAAAGGCTGAGGCCGCCGGGGCGATAGAGAATTTCCTGAGCCGGGATTCGGTTATCCGCTGGGTCTGCGGTTCGCCGAGGTCCCCGGACTACTCGGTAGATTCATAGTGGGGGAGCTTCAGCTATTATAGCCCGCTTTCTGCCCTTGCTGTGGCATGAAATGACGGGGCTGGATAGAATGATAAGTGTCGGATTAGATATCCGCCTTCAGATAAGTTGATTTTACCGGAGTGATCATTATAATATATTCAGGAAAGAAAACCCGGTTCACCGGGTCTGATAGAGGTGAGATAAGCAGGATATGTTAGTGTACCGTATGGCTGAAATCGGACGTTTTCTGGTGAGTGCGATCCCGCCTTTTATCAGCTATCCGCTTGCAGCCGGAGTCGGTGATGTCATGTACGTGGTCTGGCCGCGGGCTCGCCGGAATATGGTCAAGAGCGTGGCCAATATTCTTAACCGGGATGTCGGAGATAGGGAAGTCAGGAATATCGCCCGGCACTGCATGCGTAATTTTTGCAAGTATATCGTGGATATGCTGCGCTATTCGTTTGCCCGGGAGGACTTTTTTCAGAAACAGTTCCAAATAACCGGGCAGCACAACCTGGATGATGCCTTGAAGGAGGGCAAGGGGGTTATCCTGGTCAGTTTCCATGTGGGGAACCTGGACCTTGGGGTCAGGCTGCTCAGCAGCCTCGGGTATCCTGTTAACGCCGTGGTGAACAACCTGGAATGGTCCGGACAGATGGATGCTTTCCTCCAGAAACCGCGGGCCTTTAACGGGACAAGGCTGATCAACTCCCGTGATACCTCGATGCATCTGCTGGATATTTTACGACGGAATGAAATTCTGGCCCTGATGATTGATTGCCCCAGTTGCCGGCGGGGAGTTAAGGTCAAGCTGGGACAAAAGTGGGTGACTATTCCCTCCGGCGCAGCGACGCTGGCTTTGCGCACCGGCGCCCGGATTATTCCCTGCGGCCTGGTCCGCACCTCCAATACTACCTTCCAGGGAATCCTGGGAAAGCCGATCGAATGCCGGTTGACCGGTAAAATCGGCGATGACACCCGGGATCTCACTCAGTGTATGGTCAGTGCCCTGGAAGAGATGACTCGCTCGTTCGTTGACCAGTGGTATATTTTCCACCCGATGATCAAGGACGAACTTCAGGACAATCCCGATGCTTCAGAAGGGAACACCGCGCTCAATCCAGCCGGCTAATCCCTTCTTTCACCCCTTCTCTCCTTATTCCTTAATCCTGAATCAATATCCGGTTCTGTCCAATCGGGGTCGGCAGGGCCCAACCCCTTGGCCGTCATTGCGAGCCTCCTGAATCTCCCCGAAGCAATCTAAGGGCCTTCAAGGCAGCCTGAGGTTGATTATTTCTCTTAATCGGTGATACCTATCATGCTGGAAGCCTCTCCCTTTCCCATCATTCCGTGATCATAATAGGGTGGTCCCTCTCCTTCCTTAATCCTTAATCACTCGCCTCCCCCCACGGAGCGCCTCCGGGTAATTAGGCCCCCCTCCCCACGGCCACAAGCAGAATAAGCCTCCAAATACCTCGCCCCTCACCCGGTCAATTTGTGAAAAATGACGGATTGTTTTAGAATAGGCTTGGCTCGGATAACCGGTTAAGTAGATAGCCGGTCCGATGACCGCAGTGGAATGCCATGATTGAAAGTTTTTTTGCTCTCTTGCAGCAGTTGGAGACTGCTTTTAGCCCGGACAGCCCGTACGGGCTGATAATTCTTTTTTTTCTGGCGGTGACGACGGATATCGGGATCCCGGTACCCTTTGTGCTGGATACCATCCTGATACTCACTGCCTATAACACCGGACCGCTGTCCATCCAGGTCATCCTGATCGTGGCGGCTCTCTTTGTCGGTCGCCAGGTGGGCTCGGGAATCCTTTATTTGTTGTCTCGTTACCTGGGAAAACACTTTATCGGCTGGCTCAAATGTCGTGTCCCCTCTATCGGCGGCCGGCTGGACTCCTATACAGCCAGGCTCGGTCGTCTGGCTCCCCTGGCGGTCGCTACCGGGAGACTGACGCCGGGGTTGCTTCAGGTTACTTCGGTGGCCTCCGGAGCGATTCGCATGCGCTATTATCATTTTGCACTGGGCATCGCCATCTCTTCGCTGGTCTACGATCTCATTCTGGTCCTGCTTGGATTTATCGCCGCTATTCATCCCCGCGCCGGCGACCTGAATTTTACGATCTGGCTGCTGGTCTCCATGGTGGTGATAGTCTGCGTCCTCTGGCCGCTGCTTTTCATGCTTATCAACCGGGGTAAGAGCGGGAAGGCGGTTTGTGAGCCTGTCTCCGGAAACTCGATCAGCGAAAAGACCGCTCAGTAAAGGTGTTTCCCCTTTCCGGACCTATCTGCTACACTGGTTATTAGCAAAAGCCGAAAGGGGGCCTGTCATGCCCGCATCTCAAAACAGTCCGCAGTTTGAACGTTATGAGTTGACCAGAGTAGCGCTGGGCGAAGCCGAAGCCGATATTGCAATTATCAATGGTAGAATAGTCAATGTTTATACCGGAGAGCTGGTCGCCGGCGATTCTATCCTGATCAAGGGAAAGTGGATAGCCTGCGTCGGCAAGCATCCGGAACAATCTATCGGCCCGGGCACCCGGGTGATAGACGCCTCCGGCAAGGTGCTCGTCCCCGGCTTTATCGACGGACACACCCACATGGACTATCTTTGCTCAATCCCCGAGATTGTCCGGTATGCCTTAAAGGCCGGCACCACTACCATCATCACCGAATGCGCCGAGATGGCCTTCAGGCTGGGCTACCGGGGAGTCAGGGAGTTCCTGCGGTCGATCCGTAATCAGCCGGTTAAATTCTGGTTTACCCTTCCGCCCATGGGCACTATCAGCCCGGTGGCCAGGGAGCACCTGTTGAATTTAAGCGAGGTGCGCCGCCTGCTGCGGATGAGGGACTGCGTGGGCGCCGGAGAGACCTACTGGGGACCGGCCAATGCCGGTGATAAACATCAGATTGACATCATCCGGGAAACCCTCCGGGCGGGGAAGAAGGTGGAGGGCCATTCCGCCGGGGCTTCCAGCAACAAACTCCAGGCATATGCCGCTCTTGGCATCACTTCCGACCATGAGCCGATTACCCCTGGAGAAGCTCTGGAAAGGCTGCGCCTGGGACTGTCAGTTATGATCAGGGAAGGCGAAGTCCGCCAGGACCTGGAGGCTGTCAGCAGCATCAGGGAGCAGCGGATAGATTTCCGCCGGCTGGCCATGTCGACCGACGGCATCGGTCCCTGGCAGCTTGTGAACCAGGGTTTCATGGACTGGCTGGTCCGGCGTGCTATTGAACTGGGTTTCCCTCCTGTTCAGGCTATCCAGATGGCGACACTCAATGTAGCGGAGCATTTTAATTTGCACGATTAGATCGGAAGAGCACACGTCTGAA
>CAZELW010000024.1:0-7077 GCA_964513135.1 uncultured Dehalococcoidales bacterium | reverse complement strand
CGGACGGTTTGCCGATATTGTGATGATACCTGATTTGACCACCATCCGGCCTGAAATGGTGATCAGCAATGGCCGGATAGCGGTGCAGGGCGGGGAAGTCCTGGAGCAGCCCCGCCGCCATACCTACCCCGGGTTTTTTTATCAAAACCTGAATCTGGACAGAGTTTTTCAGGCCGGGGACTTTGCTGTGCGGTATTCCGGTCACTCCCCGGCCCGGGTCAGGGTGATTGACCAGCTTACCCGGATATTGACCCGGGAGACTCTCAGGGACCTGCCGGTTTCAGATGGCGAGATCAGGATGGATCCGGACGGTGATATTATTAAAGTAGCGGCGATTGAATATGTTCATGCCCCCGGCCGGACCTTTACCGGGTTTATCCGTGGCCTGGGCTTGCGTGTGGGAGCGGTCGCTACCAGCACCTGCTGGGACTCCGCCGACCTGGTGGTTGCCGGAGCGAACGAGGCGGATATGGCTCTGGCGGTCAATCGTATCATGGAGCTAAAGGGAGGCGCCGTGGCCTGCCGGGACGGGAAAATCCTGGGGGAGGCGGCTTTCCCTGTGAGCGGCGTGATTTCAGAAGAACCGGTCGAAAAACTGGCCGAAAAACTGACCGGCATCCAGGAGGCCGCCGCCGGGATGGGCTGCGTTTCTTCAGATATCCGGACCACACTCTCGGTACTGCCCACTCCGGCCATACCCTTTCTCCGCCTGTGCGAATCCGGACTTTTCGATGTGCGAAACAATCGCCCTGTAGAACTGGTGGCTGATGAGTCCGATTAAACATTCCATAACCTGGGAACAACAGCAAAAGGCCCGGCAAAGGCTGGACCGGGAGACCGGCGTCATCATCAAGGACTGGGGAGGAAAGCTGCCTTTTGCACTGGTTTATCCTAATGACTATTACATCGGCATGTCCAACCTGGGAATTCAGGCTATCTACGGCTGGCTTAACCAACACGACAATATAGTTTGCGAAAGGGTTTTCTGGGACAGGGAAAACCGCGACAGTGGGCAGTTGCCCTTATCTGTGGAATCACAGAGGCCGCTGACCGATTTCGCGGTGCTGGCCTTTTCTCTGAACTATGAACTGGACTATTTAAATATCGCTCCCATCTTGAGGACCAGCGGCATCCCCCTTTTTTCCGCGGACCGCAATGAGGAACATCCGTTGATCATCGCCGGAGGTCCCTGCATCACAGCCAACCCCATGCCGGTTTCACCTTTCTTTGACTGCCTGTGTTCCGGAGAAGCCGAAGCCCTGCTGCCGCCTATGCTTCCGGTGTTGGTCGATGGCATCTCCGGAAAGCGCGACGATCTCCTCAAGGCGCTGACGGCGCTGCCGGGGCTTTACGTGCCGCGCTTTCATCCGTTAAATCCGGCCGTCCGCCGGTGGGCTCAGAACCTGGATGATTTCCCGGTGCATTCCATCGTTCTGACCCCGGACACCGAACTGGGCGACCTGTACCTGATAGAAGTGCAGCGCGGCTGCGCTCACGGCTGCCATTTCTGCCTGGTCAGTCGGGCTTTCAGTCCCCTGCGCTTCCGTTCGGTAGATATTCTGGTCCGGCAGGCCGAAGAGGGACTGAAATCCCGTCGGCGGCTGGGGCTCATGGGGCCCGCTGTGACCGACCATCCTCTAATAGAAGCCCTGTTCGCGGAGCTGCTCCGGATGGGCGCTCAGCTCTCGATAAGCTCGCTGAGGTTGACCTCGCTCACGCCCCGGATCATGGAGCAAATGGTACAGGGAGGCATGCGCTCGATAGCCCTGGCCCCGGAAGCTGGCTCGGAGTGCCTGCGCCGGTCGATTAACAAATGCATCAGCGAGGCCCGGTTCCTGGACGCCGTACGGTTGGCTGCGGAAAAAGGGATGCAGCAGCTCAAGCTCTATTTTATGATCGGCCTCCCTCAGGAAACCGGGGAGGATATCCAGGCTATTGTCGACCTGACGCTGGCCGGCAAGGCTATTATAGAAGACAGGCGCGGCAGGACCCGCCTGATTTTGAATCTATCCCAGTTTGTGCCCAAGGCCGGCACCGTTTTCCAGCGTCAGCCGATGGCGGACCTGGCTGTGCTGCGGGAGCGGCTGGGCTTTCTGAAAAGCAAACTGGCACACAAAGGCATCCAGATTAAGAGCGAAAGCCCTCAGTGGAGCGAGGTCCAGGCTGTCCTCTCGCGCGGAGACGCCGACCTGGCGCAGGTCCTGGTTGATATTGAAAAGGGTTCTCTACAGGAGTGGCGGAACGCGGCAGAGAAGCATGGCCTGGATATAGACCATTATGCTCACCGGACGTGGGGAGATGAGGCGGCCTTGCCGTGGGAAAGGACCTGATCTCTACCCGTCGTTGCGCCTCTCCGGGTACCTTCCGCGGCGGCCTGTAACGCAGCGAATAAATTCCTTATCCAGTGTAGAGGCGGATCCGAGGATCCGCCCGCCTCAACCATCCTCCCCCCGCCCACTCTGCCGGCTCTTCTAGCACTTCGTATAGCCGCAACCGGGACAAACAAAGCAGCCTTCAGCATAGACCAGCAGGGTTGCGCATTCAGGGCATTGTCCGGCCATGTTTTTCACCAGACCGTAGTCCTGGGAACCGGACTTGCCGCTGCTGTGCCCGTTGCCATTGCCGTTTCCGTTTCCGCTCTTGGCGGCAGAGGTGAATTTTTCCAGCACGGAAGAGATTGCATCCGCGCAGGAAAGCACCGATTTGCCGTTTTCCCAGGCGATTGACGGACAGCGGATTCCTCGCAGTTGCCTGACTACGGACTCTACGTTAACTCCGGACCTCAGCGACAGGGATATCAACCGGCTGATAGCTTCCAGTTGAGCGGAAGCGCAGCCGCCGGCTTTCCCCAGAGTGGTGAACACCTCGCAAATGCCCCGCTCATCCGAGTTGACGGTTATATAGATGCTTCCGCATCCGGTAGTGACCTTTTCCGTACAGCCCTGGGTTACCTTAGCCCTCTTGCGCGGTGTGGGGGAGACTGGCGCTGGCGCAGCGGCTTCGGCCTTTTTTTCAGTCCCGGTTGTTAGTACCTGGCCTTCGCGGCTGCCGTCGCGGTATATCGTGATTCCCTTCAGCCCCTCCTCGTAGGCCAGCAGATAGACTTTGGCGACATCTTCTCTGGTGGCTGTTTTCGGAAAATTGACTGTTTTAGAGACCGCGTTATCGGTGGACCTCTGGAAAGCTGCCTGCATTTTAACATGCCACTCCGGGGTTATCTCATGGGCGGTGACAAATACTCTTTTTATTTCCTCAGGTATGCCTTCGATATCTTTGAGATGGGCTCCATTGGCGAGCGACTGCATCAGTTCCTCGGAGTAGAAGCCGCCCTGTTTTGCCGCAGCCTCGAAATAGGGGTTGACCTCGATCAGGTGGGACCCGTCCAGGATATTCTTGGTAAAGCTCAGGGCAAAGAGAGGCTCGATGCCGCTGGAACAGCCGGCAATGATGCTCAAAGTGCCCGTGGGGGCGATTGTAGTGCGGGTGGCGTTTCTGACCTGTGGCCCGCCGGACACATCATAAACGCTGCCTTTAAAAGCCGGGAAGACGCCGCGCTCTCCTGCCAGTTCCTGGGAAGCCAGAAGGGCCTGTTCGTTGATAAAATGCATTATTTCGGCAGCGGTATTCAGGCCTTCTTCCGAATTATAAGGAATCCCCAGTTGCAGTAGCATATCGGCAAAGCCCATCAGTCCCAGTCCGATCTTGCGGGTCTCCCGTGTCCGCTTCTCTATTTGCGGCAGAGGGAACTTGTTCACATCGATTACATTGTCCAGAAAGCGGACGGCGATATGGATTGTCTTCGCTATCTTCGGCCAGTCGATTTCAACTTCTCCGGCGGTAGTTTTCAGCATTCTGGCCAGGTTGATGGAACCCAGGTTGCAGGACTCGTAGGGGAGCAAAGGCTGCTCGCCGCAGGGGTTGGTGCTCTCGATTTTCCCCAGGTGAGGGGTCGGATTGCCCTCGTTGATCCGGTCGATGAAAATGATGCCGGGATCGCCGGTCCGCCAGGCTCCGTCCACAATTTTATCGAATACCTGCTGGGCATTGAGCTTTCCCACGATTTCCTGGTTATGGGGATTGATCAGGTTGTAGTCCGTCCCAGCCTTGACTGCCTCCATGAATTCCCGGGTTATGGCCACGGAGAGGTTGAAATTGGTCAGGGACACCATGTCTTCTTTGGCGGAAATAAATTTCAGGATGTCCGGATGGTCGATGCTGAGGATGCCCATATTGGCCCCCCGCCTCATCCCGCCCTGCTTGATGACGTCCGTTGCGGTATCAAAAGCCCGGATGAAGGAGACGGGACCGCTGGCAATCCCCCCAGTAGACCCTACCCGGTCTTTTTCCGGTCTCAACCGGGAAAATGAAAAGCCGGTACCTCCGCCGCTCTTGTGAATCAGAGCGGTATATTTAACGGCATCGAATATGGATTCCATGGAATCTTCTACCGGCAAAACGAAGCAGGCGGACAGTTGCCCCAATTCTCTCCCGGCGTTCATTAAAGTCGGTGAGTTCGGTAAAAATTCCAGATTGGCCATCACCCGGAAAAATTCTTCTTCTCGGGACTGGATATCAGCCTCCGGGTTATAGATAGCATCAGCTGCCGCGATTGTTGCGGCTACCCTGCGGAACAGGTCTTCGGGAGCTTCAATGGGTTTCCCGCTTTTGTCCTTTTTTAGATAACGCTTTTCCAGGACATGCAGCGCGTTTCCGGTAAGGCCTGCCGCCGGGGCTTTCCCGGTCAGGAGAGCGGTCTTCTCTGCTTTCCGGATGGAAGTATTTTCAATGGCTGCGGATTTTGCTTTTTCTTTAGGCAGAGTGGTCATATCTGGTTGGTTCTCCTTTTTTTGCACTGGTTTTTCTTCTGCCAGGATATCTTTTAGAAGTTTTTGTATTTCCGAGACGCTGGGAGTATATTTCGCTTTGTATCTGATTTCGGGTACCAGTTCCTCCATTCCGGGCAGCGATCGCTGCTCGGTACGCTCGATTATCTGGTCGATAATCCGCTCTATCTGGTCCCTGTCGGAAATTCCCATCGACTCTGCCGCCGAAAAGATAGTCCGTGCGATCTGAGTTCGGTTAATAGGCATTGATGAGTCATCTCCTGAAAAATGTTTCTGAATCATTGCGCCGGTCCTTGCTTTTTTGCCTTCTTCCTGTCATGCAGGAGAAAAACGAAGCCCCATACAGTCTTACTCGCTATTGCGAGATACATTTACCGATACCGCTCAATATCCCTTGCCTGAGACGATCAGAGAGCGGGCGGATACCCTTTGAGTGTCTCTCCGGTCGATTTAGGAATCTCGGGGCAGGGGTCGTTGACAAGACCGCGGGCCCTTCCCGCAGAATCCTTTATTTCATGATGACAGCTATATGCGTTGTTACCCTTTATCCCTTGGGGCTGAATCGTCCCTTTTTACCGGCCTCTTGGACGGTTCCTTCATCTGTACATCCGGGATTAGGGGAAGCTGGCCCGGCAAATGGGTTCTTTCTTTCTGGTTTACTACCAGGTTGTCTACCGCTTCCTTCAGCGCTTTAATATCAGCGAATTCGCGATAAACACTGGCAAAACGGATATAAGCGATATTGTCAAGGCTCTTCAGCTTTTCCATTACCAGGTCTCCGATTAATGCGCTGGTTACTTCGGTCTTGCCCTGGCTGTATAGATCAGCCTCGATCTCATCAACCAGCTTCTCAATCGTCCCGGTAGGCAGGGGGCGCTTCTCACAGGCTTTCCGGATGCCGTTGAGCAGCTTTTCCCTGTGATATTCTTCGCGGCGCTGGTCCTTTTTAATAATAAAAAGACTTGCCGATTGTAAACGTTCATATGTGGTGAAGCGAGTGTTGCAGCTTAAACACTGCCGCCTCCGGCGAATTCCTTCATTTATTTCGCGGGAGTCTATAACCCTGGAATCGGAGTAGTTGCAAAACGGACACCTCATAAAATACCCAATATATAGTAGCGTACATGTATTTTTACCACAACCAGTTGTGTTTGTCAAGGCACATAAGATTGTCCTGCATTGTTAGCTGAAGCTAGTCCGTAAGGGTGGTACTTAATTACCAGAGCGGTCCCGGCGATCAGTCTTTTAAAGACCGGATTTTGATAAATATTATATGAACAGGCATCTGTTTTTCAAGGCTTGTCTCTGCTTGCGGCAGCCGGTTTGGGGCTCGTCCGCCTCGACTCGACTGCCCCTTCGGTTGTTTTTGGCTGAAAACGGAACAAATCGAGCCTGATGGGGTTGCCTTTCGGGATTTGGCTGAATTTATTCCCTATACTGAAATATGACCGCCGGACTTACCCGGCGTAGTTGATTTTAACTACCCCTTAATTTTGAAAGGCAGATCGTTCATTGCGGAATGTTGGGTCTCTTCTCCGTAAAGCAACCGGCGAAGGACAAAAAACGGGCTCATTCTCAGAACCAAATATGTATTTCAATATATATACTAACGCTGATAACGCTCAATGAGCAGCGAATTAGAATAAAAAGAGGAATCCTCCGGGCAAATCAGGGGATGGGGTTCATTATTTGTGTTGTTTTGCTTGAGCGTCTGAGTTTTACTGCAAAAATGCAATAAGGAGGTGGTGAGGGGAAATCTATTGAAAAAGGCACAGCATTATTTCGGAACAGGTACTTTATTCTACATGAATTAATGGAGGTATTAGCAAAATGAAAACTGGTAAAAAAATAACGATTATAACTGCGGTAGTCTTGCTGCTCAGCCTGATTGCCGTTTTGGGAGCGCCCGCTGCATTCGCTCAGACTCCCGCGCCGGGAGACAGCCCGACTCCTACAGGGCCTATTGGGAGCGTTGAGGTGCTGGGTGTCTGGGGAGGAAGTGAGCTGGAGAGCTTCCAGGCGATGGTAGCGCCCTGGGAACAGCAGACCGGAGGTCAGTTGGAGTTTACGGGTACCCGTGACCTGATTGCTGTTCTCACTACCCGGATTCAGGCCGGCAACCCTCCGGATGTCGCCATATTGCCGAATCCGGGACAGATGAGAGAGCTGGCTAATGAAGGACGCCTGCTAGATCGGAAGAGCACACGTCTGAACTCCAGTCACCGCTCATTAT
>CAZELW010000023.1:6598-11429 GCA_964513135.1 uncultured Dehalococcoidales bacterium | reverse complement strand
TCAAGCAGCCTTGACAATCTATCTGCCCCTGTTGTAGATTAATTGAAAAGGAGTTTCAATTACAGCCATGCTTGACGATATTATCGATCGCCTGAGACGGGCCGGCCATAAAATCACTCCCCAGAGGGTAGCGATCATCAGGATAATCCTGGAGAGCAAAGAACTGCTGACACCCTCCGCCCTGCATAAAAAAGTCCGTCAGGTCGATCCCGCGGTGGGAGAAGTAACGGTGTACCGAACGCTGGACATCCTTTCCGACCTCGGACTGGTGTGCATGGTCCATACAGGCGAAAATACCCACAGCTATATCGGACGGCCACCGGAGCACCACGACCATCTTATTTGCGCCAATTGCGGCAAGGTGGTCAATTTCACTGACTGCAACCTCTCCGAGTTGGAAAACCGGCTCTGTTCGGAGAATGATTTTACAATCCTTAATCACCGCCTGGACTTTTACGGGAAATGCCTCCAGTGCCGGGAAAAGGCCGGTTCGAAATAATACTATTGCTCGAGAGAAGCTCTATGAGAAAATTCCGGTTAATTCTAATACTGCCGATTTTATTGCTCTCGCTGGCGGGCTGCCAGCCGCTCACCAGCGCCAGCGACGAAAAAATATCCATTGTGGCAACTTATTCCATACTGGGAGCTATTGTTAAAGACATCGTCGGCGACAAAGCGACGGTAACCGTCGCCGTTCCCAACGGACTGGATATCCATGAATGGGAACCATCGGCAAAAGACATTGAAGCGATAAACAAGGCCGACCTGGTAGTCCGCAACGGCCTCGGGCTAGAAAGCGGACTGGAAAAGACGCTGGAGACAGCCCAAAATAGCGGCGTCAGGATTTTCACAGCCACCGATCATATAGAGGTGCGCCATGTTGGTTCCGGTGAAGGGGTTCCATCAGATGACCCGGACCAGGCAGTCGGAGCTCCCGATCCCCACCTGTGGACAAACCCTTTAACGATAAAGAGTGTAGTAAACGCTCTGGCAATTGAGTTACAGACCGTCTTCAACCTCGACGTTGCATCCCGGGCTGCCGACGTCGAAAAAAGGCTGGATGCTCTGGACCGGCAGATCGAGAATATCCTGAGTGCGGTACCGCCAGAGAACCGCAAACTGGTGACCGGTCATGAATCGCTGGGCTATTTTGCCCAGCGCTATAATTTCAAGCTGATCGGAGTAATCATACCCAGCCTGTCGACGCAGGCGCAAGTCTCAGCCAAAGACCTGGCCGCGCTTAAACAATTGATCAGCGAGCACCAGGTACAGGTGATTTTTACGGAACTCGGCACCCCGGATGCGGTAGCACAGTCCATTGGAGCGGAGACCGGGGCCAGAATCATTGAGCTAAACACGCATGTCCTGCCGGAAGACGGATCTTATTTTACTTTTATGAACGAAATGGCAACCACAGTTGCCGAAGCGCTGAAGCAATGATGAGGCACTTAACTTGGATGCGCTGATTACGCCTTTCACATCCAACGATTTTATGGTCCGGGCACTTATCGCCGGAATCCTGGTCGCTATTGCCTGCGCCGTCGCCGGCACCTTTGTAATTTTGCGGGGGTTGGCCTTTATCGGTGACGCCCTGGCCCACGGAGTGCTGCCCGGCATTGCGCTGGCATTCCTGGTTGGGTTCCCGGGAGTCCTGGGAGCGGCTATAGGGGCTGTATTCATGATCGGCGGCATCACGTTGATTACCCAGCGGTCACGCCTGTCATCGGATACAGCTATAGGCTTACTGTTCGTAGGCATGCTGTCTCTGGGCGTAATCATAGTATCCCGTTCCAACTCCTTCAGCGGAGACCTTACCCGCATCCTGTTCGGGGAAATACTGGGGATCAGCACCTCTTCCATCATTGTCCAGCTTACCGCTACATTAGTCGTTATTCTCATCGCAATTTTCTTCGCCAGGCCATTTCTGCTGCTCAGCTTTGACTCCGAGCAGGCCAAGGTCGCCGGATTCCCACCCCGCCTGTACCATAACATCATGCTCTTTATGATCGCCCTTACTATAATCGTCTCATTTCAGACTGTCGGGACCTTACTGGTATTCGGGCTGCTGATTGCCCCGGCCGGGGCCGGCGCGCTTCTGGCCCGGCGCATAGCAACCATGGTAGTCTGGGCTATTATATTCGGAATACTCTCAGTATACTTCGGCCTTCTGCTGAGCTATCATTTTAACCTGGCTGCAGGAGCTTCTATCATATTGCTCGCGGTGGTAATATTCTTCATTGTTTTTATAATTCAAAACCTGCGCACCCGCCGCATAGCGCGCACAAAGGAACCTGTTCATGGATAACTCAGCGCCTTACATCACAGCCAGGCATCTAGATATCGGTTATGCCTCGGATACTATTGTGAAAGATATCAACTTCGACCTGGGCAGGGGAGAAGCCCTGGCGCTCATCGGGACGAACGGGTCCGGAAAGTCCACCCTGCTGCGGACCATCGTCGGTTTATTACAACCGAAGAGCGGACATATTGAAGTCTTCGGCAAGCCCCCCGGCTCCGATCCGCGCCGAATAGCCTACCTGGGGCAATTCCATTCCTCCGGGTTTATCCTGCCGCTACGGGCCATCGATGTTGTTCGCATGGGCCGCTTTCCTCTGCACGGGCTGACAGGAAGAATGAACCGGAACGACGATGAAATTGTACATTCCGCAATGAGGACAATGGGAATTGAGAAGCTGGCAGATACTCCGTTGAGATTCCTTTCCGGAGGCCAGCAGCAGCGCGTATACCTGGCCCAGGTATTCGCCCATCAGGCAGACCTGCTGGTACTGGATGAACCTACTGCGGGCCTGGACGCCGGAAGCCGGGACCTGTTTTTACAGGCCATTAGCTGCGAACTGGACCGTGGGGCTGCGGTGGTCTCGGCCACTCATGATGTTCAGGAAGAGGCTGCTCTTTGCCATCAGGTGATGCTCCTGGCCCGACGGGTAGTCGCCCTGGGTCCACCGCAGGAAGCCCTCACTCCGGAAGCACTGCTGGAGACCTTCGGTGTTGTGGTTACAGGAGAAAAACGGCTGACCGTGCTGGAATGCCGGCACGGTCATAGCGACAGCGACCATGAAAGCCCTACGCAGGAATAACTTACTTCGCCTGGCAGACCGATTGAAAGTTCTGGTTAGCGCTGAGGGTCTCCTCAGAAAGATAGTAGTTCCCTTCTGAAGCCATTCTGATAATTCCGGCCTGCGCCAGGGTCTGGAGAGCCCAGGGCTTGTAGTCGCGAAAGAACCTGAGGGAGAATAACGGCCTGGGGCCCAGGCCTATCAATTCCAGAGGTAAAGCTTTCTGATAGTCTACCGCGCCATAATCCCGGAAGGTGGCGATCACCTGGCAAATTGAGCGCCGGGCCAGCCAGAGCGAAATCCGAAAAGCGATTACAGCGAAAATGAGTAATATCAAGAACAGTGATATATAAATTCCGACGGTATTCATTTTTACCTCCACCCAACCGCCGAAGTGATCAAACTATTAATGCACAATTACTCTACTGATACAGTATAATTCGGCTTTCCGCACCTGTAAACGATCATTCTCTTATTTTTTAAAGGTAAAATGTATTACCCTTAATCAAGGAAACCATGGAGCAAGAGCAATTTTCAGGATTCTATCCGATCAAGATCAGGTGAGCCGGTAGTATCCAGAAGCCGGGGAGAAGCAGCGCCCTGAGACAGTCTATCCCAGAGGCAGGCGGGCATGTTCTACCATGATGCAGCGGTCCATGATTACTATGAGACCGGCGGACTCGGCTTTTTTCGCAGCTTCTTCATTGACTATCCCTTCCTGCATCCAGAGCACTCTGGCTTTAATGGCTATGGCCTCATCGGCAACAACAGGGACATCTTTGGGGCGGCGGAATACATTGACGATATCCACCTTGTCCGGGACATCCAGTAAACTGGGGTAGGCTTTCTCACCCAGCGATTCACTGATAGTGGGATTCACCGGTATGATTTTATAACCCCGGTCCTGCATATACCGGGAAACTCTATAGCTGGTCCGATCGGACTGATCAGACAGCCCGACTACCGCGATAGTCCTGGCATTTTCCAGAATCTCCTTGAATCTTTCTGCCATTTCTCTCCTTCGATAAATACATAATTCGATAAATACATTATATGATAAATGATTAAACAGCCCATTCTTCACCGCATGAAACAATTCTCTTATTCCGCGATAAGGATATTGGCAACGATTAATATTTTAGTCCCGTATATCGGTAGTATACCTGTAAGGTGAATATCGTACTACCCTGATCAGCTCAAAGCTGTCACAGTACATTGATCCTATTTACAGTCTGTTTCTCTGAAAGTTATACTGCAAAACACGAGCTAAGGTCCGGAAGCGCTGACGCCATTCTAAATCCTTCCGAAAGGTTCAGAATGCTTGTATTCCATGCCGGATGACAGGAAGAAAACCAGGATGTGACTCATCTTGTGTCTGCTTCCGGCCCTTACTCTCTGAATCATCAGGGTACTCGTCAGGAGGAGGAGTTATCGATGCGCAAAATTGGACACCTGTGGTTATGTTTCTCACTTCTACTCATAAGTCTGGTTTTTCTTGGTCCTCAACCTGCCGGAGCTCAGCAATTAGCTCCGGCGTCTATTACCGAATTTGCAGTAACTACGATGGATGGGAAGCCGGTAAGAGACGATCTCTTAATGGCTGGAGCAACCTATAAAATCAATTTTACCATCCAGGCCGCCTCCGGCATCAAGGAGAAGTGTGTTCTGAAGACTGATCTGGCCCGAGCTAACGGCTTAGACCACTTCTGGACACTGAAGGAGATTTATCCGGGCATAGATTCCACTACCTGGCA
>CAZELW010000023.1:0-6588 GCA_964513135.1 uncultured Dehalococcoidales bacterium | reverse complement strand
CAGAGGGATCAGCACAACTGATGCTTGAGGGGACTGTTCCCGAGGACTTTGTTCTGGAAACACTCCCGGACGGTACGAGCCTGCACCTGGCCAAGAATATAACCCTGCTTGAACTCTCACTGGAATCGTCCGGAACAGTCATTGCCAACCGGCAGCTTGAGGTTATCGACGGCGCTATTGAAGAATTTCGCAATGTTCTGAGCGAAAAACAGAAATTGCTGACCACCATGACGGCAGACCCCGCATATGTTGATCTGGCAAGGGCGCTGGTGACCAGTGCGGAAACCCAGGCAAAACTCGGACAGATTGACCTTGCTACGGAGACGCTGAACGCGATTCCAGAGTCCGGTTGGATAAAACCGCAAGGTTCTACATTCTACCAGTGGATTATTGTCGGCGTACTGGGGATCATCGCAGCAGTCGCTGTTTTCCTGCTGTTGAAAACACGCAGCGAAATAAGTTTCCTCAAGAGCCAGGCCGACAGTCAGGCCAGAAATCTTCAGGTACTGGTCAGGAAAGCTTCCCGGACCGGGGATTCATCGTTAACCGCGGGGATCGAACAGGTACGAAAAGAACTTGAGCAAACTCTTGGAGGAAGCTAATGGGCGAGACGATCAAAAGGAACTTTGCCCCTCAAATTGTCGGGCTGGGGGGGACAGGTTCTGACGTCATAGCCAGCCTGATGAAAAACAAGCAGCTTATTATCCCGCTGCTAAACACCGAAGGTCTTCGCATGTCCTGCCTCGCCCTGGATGTAGCCAACGCCCAGATCGATAAACTTCAGGCAGCCTACGAAGAACTGAAATCCGAATTACAGGTCAGGAACATTTCGACAGATAAAATATTCCTGGCGGCCAAATCGGTCAAATTCCCAACACCTGAAGTGATGTTCGACTTCGTCCGGGACTATCCGGCGCACATGGCCAAAGAGGACATGGCCCAACCGGACGATTACAAGCCATGGCTATCTTCTGTGATTGAGATCCCGCCCCTGGCGGGTGGTGTGGGTCGAAAAAGAGCCCTGGCCAAGGCCATATACGGACTTAACTACCATTTGCTGCGGCTGATTGGTGACGGCATTACATCATTTAAGGAACATGTAGTATCCTCTACACTCCAGCCTATTGTCTTTGTTATCTATGGCATAGGCGGGGGGTCCGGGAGCGGGATGGTTTTCGATTTCGTGCGCCATCTCCGCAAAAGCCTGGGTAACGGCATACCCATTATCGGTATCGCCGTCCTTCCCTGTCAGGGTGACGACCCACCAGCCAAGGGCATATCCGCATATTCTTCGCTACTCGAAAGCGCGCTACTGGCCGATAAGAGCGCCAATGCCCTTATCACAAAGAGGTTCGGCACCGCTTTTGAAAACCCGTTCAACGGCTATTTCGTTATGCCTCTGGGTCCGGCCTACGGCCAGGGAAAGGGACTCCTGTACGCTCAAAGCATCGTTGATGAAGCCATAACTGATATACTGCTGAAGTGCCTGAATTTCGATCCGGCCGACCTTCTGGCACATATCGGCACCAACGTTGACCTCGAAGGACGCTGGGTACATACCCTTTCTACAATCAGCATTTCTTATCCGGTCCAGGAACAAATCGACCTGACTAAGGTCTATCTGTCGAGACTGGATAAAATGAGAGAGCTAAAGAAACAAAAGAAGGAGATTTCCGGCGGCAGTACCATAACCGGTATGGGAGGGGTACGCAGGCTGCTGGAAGCGTGCCGCTCCGAACTGTGCGACATTTACCGTCACTGGCTGGTTGCGCGCGATCGGTTCGATTCAACCAGGTTCAAAGAAGCAGTCCGCAACCTGATCTATGAAGACAGGTCTGTTGAGACTGATTTCATAGTGTATCTTAAAAGCGTCAATGAGGAGATACGCCACCACATGGATGATTTATACCTTTCGGTAAAGGCCATCGGGCTGGATGCTCCGGAGGGTACGCTTGAGGCCAGGATTCGGAAATTTCTGATCGAATTCTATGACCTGGCTATTGATATTCCGCAGAAACCAGAAGCTTTTGAGAGCAGAGTGCCGGAGATACTGGCAAGTCTTCCTGAGGACTTGCTAACGGCCCACCAGTTAGCGCCGAGACAGGTCCAACTGGTCTGGGACGTGATGGACTATGCCAACCTTATTCTCGACTATATAGCGGCAGTCAGAGACTATCTTGAAACACGGAAACTGGCTGACCGTCTCATCAGGCTCCTGGAAACATCGGACAACGCTGAAGTGCGTGAAAAGACTATTGCAAGCATACGCAAGATATTAAGCCCCGAACTGGTAGTGTTATTCTCCTTTGTTTCATCCATGCTTTGCCCGTTAAACACAGAAATCAAGAATATGGATGAGTACCTTACCAACTGCCGCAGGATGAAGAAACTGCTAACGGAAGAGGAGAAAGAGCTTGAAAACACCTATCGCGGGATAGAAGAGCAGGTTATCTCGGCCGAATCAGAAAGGCAGCGCATCAAACGGGAGCTGCAAAAAACCAGGTCGATATTCTCAGCAGGAAAGAAAAAACTCCTCCAGAGTAAAATCACCGAATTGGACCAGCGCACACAAATGCTGAACGATGACATGGAAGAATCTCAGCAAGAATTGGACCGGCTGAAGGAGAAGATCCGGGAATACGCCAGTATTGAGAAAAAATACCAGGTCAATTCGGAGTACCGGAGGTTGATCACCGAGACCATTGAGTTGACCGACCATTATCAGGGAAAGCAGACCGAACTGGTCAAGGACCGCGGCTTCTACGACCGCACAGGGGAACTCACCGAACATGAGCGTCTCAAGATAATGCAGCGCATATTAAAAGGCGATGAGACTGCTTTAAGCCGCGAGAACATACTAAAAGAAATCCTTGACTGGGACCATTTGCGGCGTTATCTGGTCAGCGTGGTAAACCTGTTCCGTCTTCCTGATACACTTGGACTAACCGGAGACTACCGGTCTGATTTCCTGTGGTTTACTGCGGTCGTGCCCCCAGGCATATGGAATAAGGAACTGGAGCAAGATGTCACCGCAGCTCTTTCCGGTTATGTAAAGGAAGATGTGTCACGAACCGTCTACATCCGCCAGGTCGAATCTGATGATCCCTGGAGGGTGAGATTCCTGCTAATTGCAGCCAAAGCTACCCCCAAGCAACTCAGTCCTTATCGCGATATGAAGCAAGCTTACGAGGTGGCTACTCCCGGCGAGCGGATGATGGCCCATTCCCTGCTGCTGGAATACGGGGTCCAGTTGAGTGATGATGACCTGTCTGCGCTGCCTGAACAGTTGGGACTGCTTCCCCCGTTATTGAAATCACAGCGGGCTGGTGCAAATGAACCAACCCGCGCAGGAAGATAGACAATGCGGAATACAGGAGACAATCCTATAATTGCCAGGGAGATCAGGGCCAGACGGACGGCCCTCAAGGTAATAACGGCGCTATCGGTTTTTGCCGCCTCATTACTTTTCTTCCTGGCTGTCCCTCTCTTCCCCAGGGAGCTGATGGTTATCGCCGCCATTTGCCTCGGCATCCTGGCATATAGGGCCCCCACTCCTGCCCTGGTCGTTATGCTGGTGCTGGTTATTCCGGGCTATGTATACCAGCTTGGGTCGGCCCTTCCGGCAGGCGTCGGTCTTCCCATCCCCATGATGGCTATCATGTTCGTCTTATTGCTGCTTCTGGCGGTATATGCCGGAGAGCACCATGAGCCTCTGAGCTTCGCTGCCGGAGCGGTCGCCTTTATCCTGATGCTTACTCCGGTGGCTTTCCTGGCACTGCCTGTCATTCTCGGCATCATCCTTTTGGGCGCCGGGGGGTTAAGGGCACGCACAGTCTGTACACTCCTTACTTTTGCACTCTTCTATTATCCCGTTCTGGCAATCAACGGAGGAAACTCGACCGGCGCTGTGCCTATCCTTGAACCGGTTACATTTCAGGCATTACCACCGGTTCCTGTATTGAGCCTGCCGGAAATCACAACCAGGCTCGGCCAGATCATGGAAACAGCGGGTACCGAGAACACCCTCCCTTATCTATCAATTATGGCGGAATACTGGCCTCTGTCTTTTGAACAAAGGCTGTTTCCTGTGGGAATCCTTTTTTGCCTGCTGGCCGGGGCGGCCATAACCGTCGGAGCCAGGACACTACACCTGTTCCGCTGGTTGGAAAAGCGAGAAGTTGGCCGGGCGTACCTGCCCTACGCCGCACCCGCCGCCTCCCTGTTTGCCGGTGTTCTGGCTTTTATCCTTCTGACCATTGTTCTGGCGCGTCCGCTGGACTATTCCAGTCCGGCGAGCATATCCGCCATTCTGGTTGGAACCACATTAATCGGAGGGTCGGCTTCAATCGTGGAGGTCTTCAAGAGAGAGCGGGACAGAATTGTAAAAATGCGCGCTCGCCTGGCCGACCAGGCCGGCATCATGCAAACCCAGACCGATATCTTTGTCGAAAGAACACAAAAGACCAAGGCCCAATGCTACCGGATGGATACCAGCGCAGAAGAGGCACTGGGTGAAATCTGCAAACAGGAACTTGCCTTTACCAGATTGGCAGTCAGAGATATGTCTCCAGTCGACCTTGAGAAGAAAATGGCCCTTTTCCAGGAACTTCAAAACAAGCTGAATACAGCGGTTGAGGAAACCAGAGACAAACTCTGCCGGTATTATGACGAGGACTGGCAGAGATACAATGATCATGTGATGATGTCCCAAAAATACGGATTCTCCCTTGGGGAAACTCTGCGGGGACCAGCCTTCTCTCAGCTAACTTCAATGGAATATGAAGAGGTACTCAAACTCCAGATGAGTCTTAACGAGTCCTATCGGGCCGCCGCCCTGTCGCTCGCAGAAGGCATTGAAAAACTCGAGGGAATACTACGCTCCCAGGTCGATCCGGAATTTAAAAACATCGGTATTAACATTGCCCGTGACTATCTCGCTCAGGAGCGCTATGCTGCTGCACTACAGGAATTCCTTCTGGAACTGGGTAATATCGAGCATTTCCTGATGGGTACCATGGCCGGCCTGGACAAGGCAGTCCGGTTAATTTTAGACGGCCTGAAAGAAATCGTAGATAATATCCTGCTGCCGACAGCAGTCAATCTCGGAGATACAAACGGTGTCAGCTACTATAAGGAACTGTCGGGCCAGCTTGCCGGCATGTATGACGCTCCTTCTGAAAATCAGGGGCTGCCGGAAATGATGCGCACAGTAGCCAGGGTAAGCGAGATCGGAGAGATTACCACGCGTTTGAGCTCAAGACTGGGTGACAGGATAATGGAACTCGAAAAGAGTATTAGGAGCAAGACGCCGTACGGGCATAGCTGGGGCATTGATCCGACCATCCAGGACCGCATGGCTGAAATCTCGCGGGCTTTTAGGGAGTCTCCCGGCCCCGCCAGCATTCATGTCCGCCTGGCCGTATTAAAAAGCCGGCCGTTCGTTCTGGAATCGGCCGCACAGGTTGTCAGGGACTACTCCATTATTCATGAGCTGCTTATTAACTACGCAAACATCGAGCCGATGATCGAGGTTAAACTCAACGAGAATAACATGGTAAATATCTATGACCTACCATTAAATCGCAAATACTCACAGAAATACCTCGAGCTTTATAGTCTAAAGCATCACGGAGCAGTCCAGATTGAGGGAGACACGGGAAGCCTTGTCAGAGTAAATAATTGTCAAACAGTAAGCAATAACGGGAGCAAAATATGACGGACCAAACAACACAGGCGTTAGCCATTGCCAGAATTCGCCAGTGGCGTAATGTCCGCGGGGCCCGACTGGTTATTGAGCCTGAGCAAATAGCAATTTACAGCAACAGCTTCTTGAGCAGCCCCAAAAAGCTCCGAAGCTTTGAGACGAACCGGCTGGTCGGTGTGGAACAGGACGCCACCAATAAGACCACGCGGCTAAAGTTTAACAGCGATAACGGGGAAACGGAGGAAGAAACATTTTCGTTCGCAGATAAAGCACAGGCAGAGGCTGCGAACGCGGTCCTGGACAATTTACTGAAAGAGGCAGAAGAGCGAAAGAGACAACAGGAAGAGGAAGCTGCCAGGCTGAAAAGAGAACTGCAAGAGCACCTGAGACAAATTCGCGAGGAGTACGCCTTCGAAATCTGGAGCGCGGCAGAAATCCTGTGGTTAATAGTCAAGGCTAACTATGCTATGGTCGATGCGGTTATAACCGCAAACTGGAGCGAAGTAAAACGGCAGTACTCAAACATCTGGCAGCACGTTGAAAGGCTGAAGAAAAGCCACCCAATTGAGATTGAGCCTATATTAAAGCTTCTTGATGAAGCAGTAGCTTCACAAACAGGCCAGGAGGTCATCACAAACGCCGGCCGACTGATTAACGAACTGTCCGAACAGGTAATGCAGAACCAGACATGGTGGAATAAATGGCAGGAACAGAGAGACATGCTGTCTGCCGTGATACCCAACTTCAATCATTTGCCCTATTTTCTGCTTTATAGTGCCGGGCACTTCGAAGCCCTTCTGGCAGCGAAGATAGAGGACTGGACCGGAGTAGATTCCGCTCTATCACTGCTGCAACCCTCCGGCGTCATTCTCCAGCACTGCTTT
>CAZELW010000022.1:619-11440 GCA_964513135.1 uncultured Dehalococcoidales bacterium | reverse complement strand
GATAATGAGCGGTGACTGGAGTTCAGACGTGTGCTCTTCCGATCTTCTTTAAATGAGTATATGGGAGATATAGTTATCGATCTGGATATCACGCCCAACCGCCCGGACTGCTTGTCGGTAATCGGCATTGCTCGTGAGGCAGCCGCACTGACCGGACAGCATATCCATATTCCCGATATCACCTATCCGGAAATAGACTCTGCTGTTGGGGAAAAGATATCCGTCGAAATATTGGCCCCGGACCTCTGTCCGCGGTATTGCGCCAGCCTCATCACCGGTGTCCAGATAAAACCATCCCCAAAGTGGATGCAGGACCGTCTGATCGCCAGCGGAATGCGTCCGATCAACAATATCGTTGATATCAGCAACTACGTGATGCTGGAGTACGGGCAGCCCCTGCATACTTTTGACTATGACATGATCCGGGGGCAGAAGATAATCGTGCGCAAGGCGCGGGACAATGAGATCCTGAAGTCCCTGGATGGGGTTGAAAGGAATCTGAATTCCCGGATGCTTGTGATTGCCGATGCGGAGAGGGCTGTAGCGGTTGCGGGGGTGATGGGTGGCGCCAACAGCGAAGTTACCGAGAATACTACTAACATCCTTGTGGAAGCTGCCAGCTTTAATGCCGTCAGTATCCACAATACCGGCGATGCTCTGAATCTGGCCAGCGAATCTCGCTACCGGTTCGAGAGAGGGCTGGCAGCCGGACTGACATTACCGGCTCTCAAGCGCGCTACCCAGTTGATAGCAGAGCTGGGATCGGGCAAGGTTTACAGGGGCTGGATAGATGTGTATCCGGGGAAAGCCGAGGCAAAGCCGATAACGCTTTCGCAGAATAAGCTGGAGCGTCTCCTGGGGGTTAAGTTCACCATGGAACAGATAACCGGTATTCTGACGTCACTGGGTTTTGAATGCCGGGAAACTGCTGAAGATACGGAGATCTCAGTCACAGCACCTTACTGGCGGAGCGATATCAGCCTGCCGGAGGATCTGATTGAAGAGGTAGCTCGTATTTCAGGCTACGATAAAATCCCGAATACCCTGTTAGCCGATCCCCTGCCCCATTTGAAGCCGAACCCGCTGTTCAGGTTGAAAGATGATATCCAATCCGGCCTGGTGGCGGATGGTTTCAGTGAGGTGTTGAATTTTTCTCTTACGAGCCTCGGTTTATTGAACAAGGCATATCCTCCGGATGCTCCGGACAGGCCTGCGCCGATACGCGTGGCAAATCCCATGACATCCGAGATGGAATATCTGCGGACCAGCCTGCGCGCCGCCCTGTTGGCGGACTTCGCCGCTAACCGCCGCTATGAAGAGGGAAGCATCCGTCTTTTTGAGTCCGGTAAGGTCTATATACCTCGGAATAAAGAGTTGCCGGATGAACGGGAGACTGTTTGCGCGGTCATGGGAGGCCGCCGCTTTGATCAGTCCTGGCAGGATAGCGCCGTGGCGCTGGACTTTTTTGATGCCAAAGGGATAGCTGAGAGCTTGCTCGGCAGGCTGGGACTGGAACCCCGGTTCGAGAAAAGCCAGGATGCCGGGCTCCATCCTCATAAACAGGCTGCAATTTACATAGGGAAAGAAATGACCGGAACAGTAGGAGAGATACATCCCAAAGTGCTTCTGGCTTTTGATTTATCTGAACCGGTCTACCTTCTGGAAATCGACTTGAAAACCCTGGTGCAGTTTGCAGCCTCCCATCGGGACTATCAGCCTGTGCCGCGTTTTCCTGCAATTGTCAGGGACATGGCCTTGATAGTGGATGCAGGAGTATCCCACCAGCAGGTAAAACAGATAATCTCTGGATTCCCCCTGGTGGAAGGTGTGGAAGTATTCGATGTGTATTCCGGAGGACAGGTTCCGGCCGGTAAAAAGTCGCTGGCTTATCGGATCAGCTATCGTTCGCCGAAGCACACTCTGACAGACGAAGAGGTGGTTCGGGTACAGGAGCAGATATTGCACCGTTTAAATAAGGAGCTGGGTGCGGTCCTGCGCGGATGAGTATACTGAGAAGGGCGGCACCGACAGGGCGATGGCGTTGATAAAATTTTATAACGATTTGCAAAAATAGCTTTACAGGGTTGACATTCAACATTTTTTTGTGATAGACTTTAAAGTCGGATTTGGTTATCCAGAGCAGGAAGTGATAGACTGAAAATTGGCGTTCAGTCCATCTTTAATGGATGAGCTAGGTCTCATCCATTAAAATTTGTGTAAAATAGGAAGGTTAGAGTTGCCTACAATTAATCAATTGGTCCGCAAGGGACGGAAAAAGACAGCGAAACGAGTCAAGGCGCCGGCTTTGAGGTACACGTTCAATGCCTTGAAGAACAAGACCACTGCGCGTGAAAAATCTGCTCCGCAAAAGCGTGGTGTGTGTCTTCAGGTAAGAACAATGACCCCCAAAAAGCCTAATTCCGGCTTAAGGAAAATCGCCCGCGTGCGTTTGAGCAACGGCATTCAGGTCACTGCTTATATACCCGGTGAAGGGCATGACCTTCAGGAGCACTCAGTAGTTCTGGTCCGCGGCGGCCGCGTCAAGGACCTGCCGGGCGTCCGCTACCACATCATTCGGGGAACACTGGATGCCAGCGGAGTGGAGAAGCGGCGTCAGGGTCGCAGTAAGTACGGCAACAAAAAACCCAAAACAGCAGCTTAACCTTTACAGAAGGTGGAGGATTTTATAAATGCCAAGACGTAAACATATAGATAGAAGAGTCAGATTGCCTGATGCTAAATATAATAACTCGACATTATCCGAGTTGATTAATAAAATTATGTATGATGGCAAAAAGAGCACCGCCGAGAGGGTTATTTACGGGGCTCTGGATATTATCCGTGAGAAAGAGAAGACTGACCCGGTTATGGTGCTGGAACAGGCCTTGAAGAATGCTACTCCGCTCCTGGAAGTCAAAGCCCGCCGCGTTGGCGGTGCAACCTATCAGGTGCCGGTTGAAGTTGACCCCGATCGTGGACGGTCTCTGGCTATCCGGTGGATTATCAAGTCCAGCCGGTCCAGGTCCGGGCGGTCAATGTCAGAGAAGTTTGCCGCCGAGTTGCTGGATGCCTTCAAAGGACAGGGCTCCACGGTAAAAAAGAGAGAGGATACTCATAAGATGGCCGAAGCCAACAGGGCTTTCGCTCATTACAGATGGTAAAAAATGGTCGGTATTATCAGCAATATAACCAGGAAAAATATAAACGCGTTAGAATTTAAGGACAAAACTGTGCCCAGGAGTTTCCCCCTAGAGCTTATACGTAATATAGCTATTATCGCTCATATCGATGCCGGTAAAACGACCACTACCGAACGTATCCTTTACTATACAGGCCGTACCTACAAAATGGGTAATGTCGATGAGGGTACAACGGTGATGGACTTTATGCAGCAGGAGCGGGAGCGCGGTATTACGATAAAAGCCGCTGCAACTACCACTGCCTGGGGCAAGAACCGTATTAACATTATTGATACTCCCGGACACGTTGATTTTACTGCTGAAGTAGAGCGGAGCTTGAGAGTGCTGGACGGCGGCGTTGTCGTCCTGGATGCAGTCCAGGGTGTCGAAGCCCAATCCGAGACCGTTTGGCGGCAAGCTGATAAATATTCTGTTCCCAGGATTTGTTTTATCAATAAAATGGACCGCGTGGGCGCCAATTTTCAGCGCACCATTGATATGATTATCGACCGCTTGCGGGCTGTTCCTATCCCGCTGCAGCTTCCTGTTGGGAGCGAAGAGAATTTTGAGGGTGTTGTAGACCTGATCGAGAAAAAAGCCTGGCGTTTTAGCTCAGATGCAGGTGAGGATCCGGAAGAAATTCCTGTCCCCGAATCGATGGAGTCTCAGGTGGAGGAAGCCCGCCTTGCGCTTATTGAGAAATTGGGCGAGTCGGACGACCAGATGATGGAAGCCTATCTGGCGGGGATCGACACTATCGGCGTCGCAGATATCAAGGCTGCCTTGAGAAGAGTCACCGGAGCCAACAAATGCGTACCGGTCCTCTGCGGCAGTGCTCTTAAAAACAAAGGTATACAGCCCTTGCTGGATGCCATTGTAGACTACCTGCCGTCTCCGGTGGATATGCCTTCCCTGTTTGCTATTGATCCCAGGACCAATGAGAAAGTGGAGTGTCCTCCCAGGGATGATGCTCCTTTTGTCGCTTTGGCTTTCAAGGTAGTTACCGACCCTTACATGGGGCGGCTGGTCTATTTGAGGGTATATTCAGGCACGCTGGAAAGCGGGGCTACTGTATTGAATTCCACCCGGGACAAAAAAGAACGCATCGGCCGTATATTGTTAATGCACGCCAACCACCGGGAAGAGATCAATAATGCCGATACCGGCGCCATTATCGCTACTCTGGGTCTTAAAGAGACCTTTACCGGCGATACGATTTGCGAGCCTTCCAAACCACTGGTACTGGAGAGCATCCGCTTTCCAGAACCGGTTATTTCCGTTGCGGTGGAGCCAAAGAGCCGGGCGGACCAGGATAAATTAGGTGAAGCCCTGAGAAAAATCGGGGATGAAGACCCCACATTTAAAGTTGACTATAATGAAGAGACCGGGCAGATGGTCATCGCCGGAATGGGTGAACTCCATCTGGATGTTATTGTCAGCCGGATGCTTACCGAATTCGGCGTCAGTGCCAGGGTAGGTAATCCCCAGGTGGCCTATACAGAGACCATCACAGTCCCGGCTGAGAGTAACAGCAAATTTGTAAGGCAGACTGGTGGACATGGCCAGTACGGTCATGTAGTGGTCCGCTTCGAGCCTTTAGAAAGCGGCAAGGGATTTGAGTTTGTGGACAACATCAAAGGTGGAGCTATTCCGCGCAAATTCATTCCTCCTGTTGAAGCGGGTATCAGAGAAGCCATGCAGAGCGGCGTCCTGGCAGGATATCCTTTAGTGGATATAAGAGCCACTCTTTTAGATGGAAGCTACCATGAAGTGGACTCCTCCGACCTGGCTTTTAAGATGGCGGGGTCAATGGCTTTGAAAGATGGCGCCAGGAAAGGTAAACCGGTCCTGCTCGAGCCGATAATGAAAATGGAGATAATTGCCCCGGAGCAATTCATGGGCGATTTGATCAGTGACCTGAACTCCAGAAGAGGACATATCGAGAATATCGAGACTCGCAGTGGTATGTGCAATATTCGTGCGCTCATACCCCTGGCCATGACTTTCGGTTATTCGACGGTGATCCGGTCTTTAACTCAAGGCAGAGCTACGTACTCTATGGAGTTTGCACGATATCAGGAAGTACCCCGGGAGTTAGCCGAGGAAATTGTTAATAAGGGTAAGGGAAATGCCTAAACAGAAAATTCGTATTCGCCTGAAGGGTTACGACCATAAAATTGTCGATCAGTCGGCGGCACAAATTGTCGAGGCTATCGAGCGAAGCGGCGCAGTGGTTTCGGGACCAGTGCCGCTGCCGACCAGGATTGAAAAATTCAGTATCCTTCGCTCAACATTTATTGATAAAGATTCTCAGGAACAATTTGAGATCAGGACCCATAAGCGTCTGATAGATATCGTCGAGACCACTTCAAAGACTATTGACGCATTGACCAAGCTGAATCTCCCTTCCGGGGTTGAAGTAGATATTAAATTATAAATAAAGTAGTCCGTGACCGGCCATACGCGAGTGGCAATGTCTGAAAACCTGTGGCTGGCAGCGAAAACTAAAATGGAAGGTTAATATGCCTGGTATTGACAGTATATTAGGAAAAAAGTTAGGCATGACTCAGGTATTTACCGAGGCTGGAAAGTGCAAAGCTGTAACAGCCATCGAAGCTGGGCCCTGCAAAATCACTCAGATTAAAACTGAGAGCATTGATGGGTATAATGCGGCTCAGGTTGGTTTTGGACAAACCAAGAGGTTAAACTCCCCGGAAAAGGGACATCTGAAGGATGTTGGGCAGCTCAAATACCTGCGCGAGTTCCGGGTGGAGACTACTGAAGGTTTGAAAGTAGGTGATACCATCGATGTCAGCCAGTTTAAGGCTGGTGACATCGTGGATGTGATCGGCATATCAAAGGGTAAAGGCTATGCCGGTGTTGTCAAGAGACACCATTTTCGGGGTGGTCCCAAAACTCACGGTCAAACCGACCGGCAACGAGCGCCGGGCGCAATCGGTGCTACCACCACGCCGGGACGTGTCTGGAAAAACCTGAAAATGAGCGGCCATATGGGCTGCGAGCGTGTCACAGTATGTAAATTGCAGGTGCATAGCGCGGATTCAGCCCGGAACCTGCTGCTGATCGAGGGAGCAGTCCCCGGAGCAAAAAATAGTCTGGTGATAGTAAGAAAATCACACAAAGGGAGCTAAAAGTGCAAGTCCCAGTTTATAATATCGGCGGAGAAATCGTAAATACCATAGAAGTCAGTGATAATGTTTTTGGAGTGCCCTTTAATGAAGCGGTAGTGCATCAGGCCCTGGTAAGGCAGAGGGCCGATGCCCGGCAGGGCACCCATGACACCAAGACCCGTGCAGAGGTTGCCGGCAGCGGCAAGAAGATGTTTGCCCAGAAACACACCGGTGAAGCTCGTTCCGGAGATAAAAGGTCTCCGACCCACTACCATGGGGGCGTTGCTTTCGGTCCTCATCCCAGGGATTACACCAAGGATATGCCCAGGAAAATGAGGCAACTGGCTTTGCGGTGTATGCTCTCCTCCAAGGCCAGCGAGGGAGGCTTAAAGGTGCTGGACCGGTTTACTTTCGAGGCTCCCAAAACGAAAGAGATGGTAAAGTTCCTTAATGCCTTAAAACTGGATGGCACGGTATTGATCGTTACCGGCGCGCCGGAAGAGAATGTTATAAAATCGGCCCGGAATATTCCGGGGGTAAAAACCTTACCGGCTAATATTTTAAACGTTGTTGACCTTCTTTCCCACCGGGCACTGGTTATGACCGAGGAAGCTGTGCGTAAGGCAGAGCAACTGTGGGGAAAGGAGCTATCCAAGGAGGAAAACAGTGCAGCTCTTTGAAGTTTTGAGACGACCACTGGTCACTGAAAAAAATACCATTCTGCAATCGCAGGGTAAATATGCTTTCGAGATAGCCAGGGAGGCCAACAAGGACCAGGTCAAGCAGGCGGTAGAAAAGGCGTTTAAGGTTACAGTTACAGCAGTTAATATTATGACGGTTAGAGGACGCGAGCGCAGGGTAGGTCGAAGAGTAATTGCGGAAAGCTCCTGGAAAAAAGCTGTCGTGACCCTCAAACCTGGTGACAAGATACAAATCTTTGAGGGCGTTTAACTGGAAGGAGAGGGCTAAATGGCATTAATTAAATATAAGCCGACTTCACCTGGCAGGCGGAACCAGACCGGCTATTCATTTGAAGAGATTACCAAGACCGAACCGGAAAAATCTTTGATTATTCCGCGCAAAGTTGCTGCCGGCAGGAACAATCGCGGTGTGACCACTATCCGTCGACAGGGCGGTGGCGTGAAGCAGGCGATACGGAAAATAGATTTCAAGAGGGATAAAATCGGAGTTCCGGGGAGAGTCGCGGCAATTGAATACGATCCTAACCGGACCGCGCGGATTGCGCTGATATATTATGCTGACGGAGACAAGCGTTATATTCTCGCGCCTGCGGAGTTGAAAGTGGGAGACACGATCACCTCCGGTGAGAATGCTGAAGTCAGACCCGGTAATCATTTGCCGCTCAAGAACATCCCCAGCGGGACTCCTATACATAATATCGAAATGATAAAGGGTAACGGCGGCCAACTGGTAAGGAGTGCCGGCGGCGCTGCCCGCTTGATGGTAAAAGAGGGAAAGTATGCTTTGATTCGATTGCCTTCAAGCGAGCTGAGAAAAATCAGCGTGGATTGTTCGGCGACAATCGGACAGATTGGCAATATCGAGCATTCCAATATAAGCCTGGGTAAAGCCGGGCGCAGAAGGCTAATGGGCTGGCGTCCCAAATCCAGAGGCTCCGCGTTAACACCCAGAGACCATCCTCATGGAGGTGGTTCGGGTAGATGTCC
Source organism: uncultured Dehalococcoidales bacterium (assembly GCA_964513135.1). Taxonomy (GTDB): domain Bacteria; phylum Chloroflexota; class Dehalococcoidia; order Dehalococcoidales; family UBA3254; genus CAZELW01. Next base: position 3,442 of record CAZELW010000022.1, on the reverse strand, counting down.
GATAGGTATGGCCGGGCCGAAATCACCATGGGGTAAACCGACCCTGGGCTACAAGACCCGGAAGAAGAAAGCCTCGGATAAGATGATTGTCAGACGTAGGGAGAAATAGCGATGTCAAGGTCGACTAAAAAAGGACCGGCGGTAGATCCGAAATTATTGAAGAAAGTAGAAGCTGTAGGAAAGTCAGGGCAGAAGACGGTTATCAAGACCTGGGCCCGCTATTCTACAATCCTACCCCAGATGGTAGGGCTTACTATTGGGGTGCATGATGGAAGACGCCATGTACCGGTCCTGATTACAGAGAATATGGTTGGTCACAGGCTGGGGGAGTTTGCTGTTACGCGCACATTCAGGGGACACGGCAGCAAAGCTGAGAAAGCATCTCCCGCAGGTCCTAAGTCATAGCAGCGAAAGCTAATTTAAAGATTGATTAGGTAAGGCGAAAAATGGAAGTTAAAGCAGTGTCAAAAGATACCGGTATATCGCCAAGGAAGATGCGTTTACTGGTTGATATGGTAAAGGGAAAAAAGGTAGAGGAAGCCCTTAATATCCTCCGCTTTGCCCCCACGCCAAATGCCAGGATATTGGCTAAGACTATTAAGTCGGCAGCCGCGAACGCAGAAAACAATTTCCAGATGACTCCGGCGGACTTGAAGATTGTCAAAGTTACTGCTGACGAAGCGCGCATGTTAAAACGGTTCAGGCCGCGCGCCCGCGGCAGGGCCAATGAGATACTGAAACGTTCCAGCCATATTACAGTAGTGGTCTCAGAATAGGAGGGGAAATTTGGGCCGTAAAGTTCATCCAGTAGGCTTTAGAACAGGGATTATTCGGGATTGGCAAGGCAAGTGGTATTCCGATAAAAGCTATACGGAATTTTTGCAGGAAGATATAAAACTCAGAAATGCCATAATGAGCAAATACTCAGAAGCTGCCATCTCTAAGGTTGATATTGACAGGCAGGCCAATGAGGTGTCTATCACTATTCATACTGCCCGCCCGGGCATTGTTATCGGCCGTGGCGGTCAACGCGTAGATGAGATGAGGCAGTTTCTGGAGAAACTTATCGAGAAAAAGGTACGTCTCAATATCCAGGAAATCCGTCAACCTGAACTGGATGCTATCCTGGTATCCCGGTCTATTGCGGAACAGCTCGAACGGCGTATAGCCTACCGCCGGGCGATGAAGCAGTCCATGTTCCGTACCATGCAAGCTGGGGCACGCGGCATCAGGGTGCTTTGTTCCGGCCGACTGGCCGGAGCTGAAATTGCCCGCCGGCAGTTGATGCATCAGGGACGGGTTCCTCTCCACACTATTCGTGCGGATATTGATTATGGATTCAGCGAAGCCCGCACGGCTATGGGCCGTCTGGGTGTTAAAGTCTGGATTTACAAAGGTGACATTTTGCCTGAAACGAAGGAAGAAGAGGCTGTGGAGTCTGCTCCGATAGCTCAGGCGGCCGCTGGCGGAGCTGCAAGCTCAGTCCCTGCTCCGGCAGCTCCTGAAAGAATGGAGGAAGATAATGCTTCAACCCAAGCGAGTTAAATATCGTAAAATACAAAAGGGCACCCGCAAGGGTAAGGCCCAATCCGGAAATACTGTTGCTTTTGGAAGCTACGGCTTACAGGCCATGGAGAATTGCTGGATTACCGACCGGCAGATCGAAGCGGCCAGGCGCGCTATTACCCACTATATTCGCCGCGGCGGCAACGTCTGGATACGCATATTCCCGGATAAATCAATCACCAAGAAACCGGCAGAAACCCGCCAGGGAGGCGGTAAAGGTTCTCCCGACCATTGGGTAGCTGTAGTTAAAGCCGGACGGATTATGTTCGAGATGGCCGGTGTGGATGAGGCGGTAGCGAAAGAAGCCATGCGCCTGGCATCCCATAAACTGCCGATACCTACCAAATTCGTAACCAAAGAGACCGGCGCTGCCGAAAGCGCAGTTTCATAACCAGGGAGCAGGATTATCATGAAGATAGAAGAAATGAGATCGCTTAGTGTCGAAGAACTGACCAAGCGTGTTAATGACGCTCACCAGGAGCTGTTTAACCTGCGCTTTCGTTTGTCGACCAGGCAGCTTGTGAATCATCGTGAGTTACCGCGAGTAAAAAAAGAAATCGCTCGTTTGGAAACCATTATCCGTGAGAAGCAGCTTGCCCAGAAGTAATAGACGGTCTGCCGGTTTGCCGGACCGTGCTGAGTTCAGGAGAAAAAGATAAATGGCAGGAAAACATAAAGTTAGAATTGGTCGCGTAGTTAGCGACAAGATGGCCAAGACTGTAGTGGTTGAGGTTCAGGTGAGCGAACGCCATCCGCTGTATCATAAGAACATCAAAAGGGCCACGAAATATAAAGTCCATGATGAGAATAAGGTGAGTAAAGTCGGTGACACCGTCAAGATTGAAGAGACTCGACCGTTGTCCCGAGATAAGAGATGGCGCGTAGCCGAGGTTATTGTCAAGAGCGAAGTCATACAGGTCAAACCTTCCGAAATTGGCTGAAATTAAACTGGGGATGGATTGTAATGATTCAGATTTATACTCGATTGAAAGTGGGAGATAATACCGGCGCACGCTCTATCATGTGTATGAGCGTATTAGGCGGCAGCGGCAAACAATATGCTACTGTAGGTGATATTATTGTTTGTACTGTTAAGAAAGCTATTCCGAATGGAATGGTCAAGAAAGGCGATATAGTAAAAGCAGTGGTCGTTCGCTGCTCTAAACCATATCTGCGCCCGGATGGATCATATATACGTTTCGATGAAAATGCGGCTGTTATTCTGGCCGATAGCAGTAACCCCAAAGGTACCCGTAT
>CAZELW010000022.1:0-609 GCA_964513135.1 uncultured Dehalococcoidales bacterium | reverse complement strand
AACTCCGTGAGAAGAACTTTACCAAGATCATCTCGCTGGCCCCGGAGGTATTATAGTAGGAAAAGGAGTAGTTATTAGTAATAAGTTATTGGTTAATAGATGTGGGCTCCGGGAAAATGGGGCTGAACAACTAAAGACTAAAAACTAAAGACTAAAACTAAAAAGCTGGATATGAAGATTAAGAAAAACGATAATGTCCTGGTCATAGCCGGGAAAGATAAGGGTAAGAAAGGCAAAGTGCGCTTTGCTTATCCGGATGATCAGACGATCATGGTTGAAGGGGTCAACATGATCAAGAAACATGCTAAAGCCAAGGCTCAGATTAAACAGGCCGGTATAATCGAGCGGGAAGCGCCCATCAGCGTGTCCAATGTTATGCTTATATGCGGAAAATGTAACAAGCCGGCCCGGATTGGCTACCGCATTTTGCAGGACGGCCGCAAGGCCAGATATTGCCGCAACTGCGGTGAGGTGGTTGAGTAATGGCAGATTTGAAAGAGAAATATAAGAACGAAATAATTCCCGTTATAAGAGAGCGCATGGGCTATACTAATATAATGCAGGTGCCGCGCCTGGAGAAAATAGTTTTAAATATCGGGCTTGGAGAAG
>CAZELW010000021.1:1436-11752 GCA_964513135.1 uncultured Dehalococcoidales bacterium | reverse complement strand
CGAGATGGAATCTCGTGACTGGAGTTCAGACGTGTGCTCTTCCGATCTCTGAGCCATTTCGGAATGAGCGTCTGGAAAGCCCGTCCCTGGGAGGTGGCTGAAGGACTGACTCAAAAGACCGGCATCAGGGTGATTGCCGCCCGGGACGGGATGAAATTCGACCTGGCGAATTTGGCTGAAAAAGAGTCCGTCTGATCTATTTGAGGTATAGAATGAACCAACTCGATGCTTTACTGTTTCAGGTGGGGAAACCGGCCCGCTATACCGGCGGTGAGTGGAACAGCGTGATGAAAGACTGGGAGAAGACCAATATCCGGTTCGCCCTCAGCTACCCTGACCTTTATGACATTGGCATGTCCAATATGGCCATACCCATACTCTACGAAATTTTGAATAATATGCCTGATGTCCTGGCCGAAAGGGTGTACGCCCCCTGGACAGATATGGAAAATGCCTTGCGGGCAGCGAACCTGCCTCTCTATGCTCTGGAATCCAGGCGGCCATTGAAAGACTTCGATATTATCGGCTTTTCTCTGGGGTATGAGTTGTGCTATACCAACGTCCTCAATATGTTGGATTTGGCACAGATACCCGTCCTGGCTTCACAGAGGAATGAGGAGCATCCTCTCATCATCGCCGGAGGTAGCAGCACCCTGAATCCGGAACCAATGACTGAGTTTATAGATATCTTTGTCCTGGGAGACGGCGAAGAGGTCCTGGTTGAATTTACCGAAGCTTTCCGCGGCTGGAAACGCCGCAAAGCGTCAAAGACCGAGTTTCTGCGTGAAGCAGCCGGAATCGAAGGCATTTATGTCCCCGGACTGTACCGGGCGGAGTACCATGCTGACGGTCTGTTAAAAAGCCTGACGCCTCTGGTCCCTGAAGCCAGGCCCGTCATTCAGCGCCGTCTGGTGGCCCAACTGCCCCCGCCCCCGCTTAAGCCGGTGGTGCCTCTTGTAGAGGTTGTCCAGGACCGGGCTGCCATCGAAATACAAAGGGGCTGCTCCCGGGGGTGCCGATTTTGTCAGGCCAGCAGCATCTACCGGCCGGTGCGCGAAAGAACCCAGGATGAAATCATACAGGCAGTTGGCGCTATCCTGGAAAACTGCGGCTATGATGAAGTCTCCCTGGTCTCTTTAAGCACCTCGGACTATCCGGATATCGATAAACTGGTCACGACCCTGGCCAGACTCTACCCTGACATCACCTTTTCTTTGCCCAGTCTGCGGATCGCTGCATCGTCAATCCAGTTAATGGAAGCCCTGCCCTCCGGTCGTAAGACTGGTTTGACATTTGCTCCTGAAGCCGGCAGTGAGAGGCTGCGGCATGTTATTAACAAGTGCATACCTGAAAGCATCCTCCTGGAAACGGCCGCTATTGCTTTCCAGCGGGGTTGGACTACCCTGAAGCTCTATTTTATGATCGGCCTGCCTCATGAGACCATGGAGGATGTTCAATATATCGTCAAGCTTATTGAGAAAGTCCACCGTACCGGTCGAGAGTTTATGGGCCATCGGGCCAGAATTGGAATAAGCCTTTCAACATTTGTCCCCAAGCCGCATACGCCTTTCCAGTGGACAGCCCAGGACAGGGAAGACCAGATTCTGGCCAAACATGATGTGATCAAGAACGGAGTCGACAGGCGCGGTCTGAAATTGTCCTGGCAGGACCCTAATGCCAGCCTGCTGGAAGCGGTGATTTCCCGTGGTGACCGGAAGATCGGCCAGGTCATCTACCGGGCCTGGCAACTGGGCTGTCGCTTCGATGCCTGGAGCGAACATTTTGATTATTCCAAATGGGTCCGCGCTTTCGAAGAGACAGGCATCGATCCGGCCTTCTATGCTCACCGGGAACGCTCCCTGGATGAACTGCTGCCCTGGTCTCATATTTCTATCGGGATGACCACGGACTACCTCAAGAGGGAGTATCAGCGCGCCCTGAGATGTGAAGAGACCGGCGACTGCCGCTACGAGGGATGTAATGTCTGCGGCTTCGAGAATTTTTTCCCGGCATGTCAACAGAGGATGGGGAAAATTACAGGATAACGATTAAATCACTCACGTTGCGGCTTAAGGAAGTTCAAATCTCAAAGGACCATGGCTTTGCCATAACCGTATGGTGAGTGAGTAAATAAAAAGAGAGAAGGACACCTTTCCGGGTTCCTTCTCCCCTGACTAATTCTTTATCCTTCCTCTTAGTATACCGGCGTGCACCATTGCATGTACTTGGGGTTTCTGCCCTCAATAACATCGTAATAAAGGGCTTGCAGCTTTTTGGAAATGGGGCCAATCTCCCCATCACCCACCAGACGGTGGTCTATCTCAGCAATCGGCGCCACATGAGCGGCGGTGCCGGTAAAGAACGCTTCCTGGGCCGTGTACAGCTCCGTCCGTTCGATAGGTCTTTCCTCTGTTTCGATCCCCAGCTCGTCTTTAGCCAGCTCGATAATCGTATTCCGGGTTATCCCAACCAGGATGTTCTCATATATGCTCGGTGTCACCAGTTTACCGTTGATCACCAGAAAGATATTCTCGCCGCTGCCTTCCGAAACACGGCCGTATTCGTTCAGGAGGATAGCCTCATCATACCCGTTATCATGGGCTTCGGTCTTGGCAAAAGCACTGTTAACATAACCTCCACAAATCTTTGACTGCGGAGAAGCAAAATTGCCGCCGGGCCGTCGCCAGGACGATACTCCAACGCGGCATTTATCAGTATCAAGATACCTCCCCCAGGGCATCACGAAGGCAAAGAAATCAGATTCCAGATTGTGCAGGCGCACGCCCATGGTTTCCGAACTTTTATAAGCCACCGGACGGATATAGATATTTTCTTTCAGGTCGCTCTGCTTAACCAGCTCGACAGTGATCTTGCAGAGTTCATCTGTAGTATATGGCAGGTCTATTTTGAGCATCCTGCAACCCGCGAATAGCCGCTCATAGTGCTCTTTAAGACGGAAGAGGTAGATCTGTTTCCTTTCCTCATTCCAGTTACCCCGGATACCCTCAAATACCCCCGTGCCATAATGCATGAAGTTGGTCATAAGGTTCAATCTGGCTTCGGATAGAGGCATAAATTTCTTCTGATAATAAGCAAATTGAGGCATTTTATTATCCTTTCGTTACAATGAGTTAAAGCAATTATAGCTTTAAGTCGTGGACAAAACAAGTGACATCACCGGAAACGACGCCGTTGTCACGCGCATGAAGGTTCATTTATCCGGTGAAATTTTTATTTGCATGGACTTCATCAGGCAGAGGATCTCACAGGCTTCCTCAAGACCGGTGGTGCAGTTAAAAGCCTCATCCAGCAGTTGCCCGACTGCGAAGCTGCCGTGGCCATATACCACTGCGATGCGGTGGTCCTTCAAAGCCTCAACAAGGCTGTCAGTCAGGTCCGATACCCTGGCATCAGTCCCCGCTCCTACCACCGGCACTCGGCCCAGAGCGCAAAATTCCTCCAGGTGGTCTGAGCTGATAACCTTCTCTGTCATCGACAGGGCTATGGCGTGGGTCGGGTGTGCATGAACGATCGCTCGCGCCGGTGTGTTCTGGTATATCGCCCGGTGAATTTGCAGCTCTCCAGAAGCCAGAGGCGTGGCCCGGTCGTTTTTGCTGATTCCTGTCTCTATCAGGTCCCTCTCTTCCAGGGAGCCCAGGTTGCACTCCCGGCGGGTGATAATCAGCCGATCTCCTATCTTGATGCTCAGATTTCCGCTGTGAGAAGAAACCAGCCCACGATTGAAAAGTGCTTGTCCTACATTTTTGAATTGATTTAGAAACATTTTCTTCCTTTCCGGAAGAATGATGCTTATACGACTATGAATAATGTATCCATTTTGCGAGGAAAAATCAAATTGGATATTTATGTTAACTGTCGTATAACCGCGATCACTTTTCCCTGGATTTCCACATTGTCCGGTTCGACATAGATGGGCTGCATTTGACTGTTAGCCGGCTGGAGGCGGACTCGATCGGTGCCGACATACACTTTTTTCAGAGTGGCGGTCCTTTCTCCCTTGAGCCAGACGGCTGCCATCTCCCCATTCTCCACAGTGCTGGCTTGCTGCATTAAGACGATATCGCCGTCGTTAATCAATGCATCCACCATGGATAACCCTTTTACCTTGAGAGCATAAATATCTTCTCTGCCGCGAACCAAATCCCGCGGAACCTCCATGGTTTCGGAAGAAGCTGCGATGTTCCAGCTATCTGAGGCTGGTACGGGTATCGGCTCTCCAGCGGCAATCTGCCCGATGACCGGCACAACTACCATGAAAGCCCTGCCTGAGGTTCCGTCCAAAAGCTCGATACCCCGGGACACTTCCCGGTGCCGGCGGATATATCCTCCCTTTTCCAGTATCCCCAGGTTATAATCAGCTACCGAAGTAGAGCTGATGCCGCATCCGCTGACAATATCCCTGATCGTGGGAGGATAGGACTTATCCGCCAGAAACTGGCGGATAAAACTCAGAATCCTTTGCTGCCTGGGTGATAAAGTCCTCATTCCGCACTCTTTACCCCGCTGCCTGGTTCCCTTCGCCGCTACTATCTTATACGTATATATTCCCTGGTGTTCTAAATCCCGCTTTTCAATGCCGGAAAACAGAAGTCGGAAGTGCCTGTATAGAGGCTATTTTTGGGCCTTGGCTTCAGTAGATGCCGTGGCTTTGTTCAACTTCTTGATTAATCTTGATTTGCGGCGGGCAGCGTTATTGCGATTAATTTTCCCTCTTTCGGCCTCTCTATCAAGGGCGCTGACGGCGGCCCTGACATCATCTTCAGCGGCCTTAAGATTACCCGAAGTAATGCTTTCTAAGGCTTTGACCACTTTAGTCTTGGTCCGGCTATGAGATGACTTATTGCGCTCTTTCCTTTTTCCAGCGGCACGCATCTCTTTCTCTGCTGTTTTAGTAGTCGGCAAGTGACCCTCCTGATAATATACTTCTGTTATCCTATCCTTTTTTCACATTTTTAGCAAATTCAGGCGCCCGGTCATCTGGGGCAGATGATTCTAATTCTGTGACATCACCGACGCGGCTCACGCTGATTACTCCCCTGATACCTTCAATCTTTTCCATGATCCGGGACAATTGTGCCAGGCCTTTGGTTTCCAGCGTTAGCCAGGTGGAGGTAGTATTATCATCACGGTTGGAGAAACTCACTGAAGTGATATTAACCTTTTCTTCCGCCACCACCGCCGTGATATCTCTTATCAGCCCCACACGGTCCCAGGCTTCCACCTGGATTTTGGCGGGATAGACAGTTTCAGCCTGACCCCATTCCACCTCAACCAACCTTTCCTTCTCCCTCTCATGTATTATATTGGGACAATTCTGCTTATGGACCGTCACACCGCGGCTGCGAGTGATATAGCCGATAATAGCGTCACCGGGAGATGGGTGACAGCACTCACCCAAACGAGTCAACATGTCCCCCACACCCAGCACCTTAATGATTGAAGATGGCGCCTTGGCCGAAGGGGCTGCCGTAACAACCTTGGCCGTATCGGTGTGAGCTACCAGTTTCATTATAACGGTGTGAGCGCTGACTCCGCCATAGCCCACGGCTGCCAGGAAATCATTGGTGTCGTCATATTTAAAGAGTCTCGCCATTTCATCCTTTTCGGGAGCTTTTATGCCCAGGCGTTTCAGCTCTTTATCCAATAGCTCGCGTCCGCGCTCGATGTTCTCCTGCCGTTTCTGTTTCTTGAACCACTGGCGGATTTTTTCCCGGGCACTGGAGGTATTGACATAACCCAGGTTTGGCCTCAACCAGTCCTGGCTGGGCCCTTTACCGCCCTTGACCGTCATGATTTCTACAACATCCCCGTTATTCAACTTGTAATTAAGAGGAACCAGCTTGCCGTTGACCTTGGCCCCGACACAGTGATGGCCCAGTTCAGTATGAACACGGTAGGCAAAATCGAGAGGAGTAGACCCCCGAGGCAGGTCTTTAATTTCGCCCATGGGAGTATATACAAAGACCTGGTCGTTAAAAATATCGGTTTTGACCGATTCGAGGAACTCTTCCGCTCCGCTGAACTCGCGGTGCCATTCGATCAACTGGCGCAGCCAGGAGATCCTTTCTTCGAAGCGAATGTCTCCCTTTTCACCCTCTTTGTACCGCCAGTGGGCCGCAACACCGTATTCTGCCACATGATGCATCTCATAGGTGCGGATTTGCACCTCCAGTGGGGTGGTCCCATGGAACATTACCGTGGTATGCAGCGACTGGTAACCATTGGGTTTTGGATTGGCGATATAATCATCGAATTCATCCGGCATAGGATGCCATAATGAATGAATTATGCCAAGAGCGTTGTAGCAGTCAGCGACCGAGGCAACCAGAATACGCAGGGCCAGCAGGTCGTGAATGTCATCAAAATGCTTGCCCACTGTCTCATACTTATTCATCTTCTGGTAGATGCTGAAAATATGCTTGGGCCGCCCTGAGATTTCCGCCTTTAGCCCGACTTTATCGAATTCTTCTCTCAGCATCTGAATAACCTGGGTGATGAAGTTCTCCCGCTGGACACGCCTTACGGCCAGTTGCTTGGCGATTTGCTTGTATTTCTCCGGTTCCATGAATCGGAAAGCCAGGTCCTCGAGCTGCCATTTCAATTCCCAGATGCCCAGGCGGTGGGCCAGCGGAGCGTGGATCTCCATGGTCTCCTGGGCAATGCTGTACTGCTTCTCCAACGGCATCGCCTGCAAAGTTTGCATATTATGTAAGCGATCGGCCAGCTTGATGAAAACTACGCGGATATCTTCCGCCATTGCCACCAGCATTTTACGCAGGTTCTTGGCCTGGGACTCTCTCCTGGCGATATCTTCAGCCCAGGTTATTTTACCCAGCCGTGTGGCCCCGTCTACGAGTTTAGCCACTTCCGGGCCAAAACGGGTTTCTATGTCAATAATCGGTATCCCGCAATTTTCCAACACATCATGCAGCAGGGCTGCTGCTATTGCGCTGGCATCCAGTTGAAGGTCAGCCAGTGTCGTAGCGACATGCAGCGGATGCATGATATATGGTTCTCCGGAAAGGCGGAATTGGCCTTCATGAGCCTTATGAGAAAAATCATAGGCGTCCTGGACCAGATTCACCTTGTCCGGAGGCAGGTATTCCTTAACTTTCTCTATCAATTGAACGGGTGAGATATTCTCCGCCATGTTATTAGTATAATCCAAAGATAAATACAGGTAAAATTATGTAACCAGATGCCTAACTTTACAAAAAATGCCCGCTCCTGTATTCTAAATTCATAATATAGACTATTGGAGAATCAAGTTGTACCAGGCACCACGAGGAACTGCCGATATCCTTCCCGAAGACCAGGCTTATTGGCACTTTATTGAAAGCAAAGCCGCGGAAATTTCCCGGATTTATGGTTACCGGAAAATCGATACCCCGGTTTTCGAGGACACCGGCCTCTTTATCCGAGGCGTAGGTGAGGAGACCGATATCGTTCAGAAGGAAATGTATACCTTCGAGGACCGAGGCGGCAACCAGCTTACTATGCGGCCGGAAGGCACAGCGCCGGTCTGCCGTGCCTACCTGGAACACGGGATGCAGAACCTGCCTCAGCCGGTCAAGTTGTATTACATTTTCGCTCTATACCGTTATGAAAGGCCCCAGGCTGGCCGCTACCGGGAATTCCACCAGTTCGGCGTAGAGGCCATTGGCGAAGTCGATCCCGTCCTGGATGCCGAGGTCATCGATATGGCCTGGCAATTCTTTCTATCGTTAGGCATAGGGCAACTGCACTTGAAAATCAACAGCATTGGGTGCAAGAACTGCCGCCCGGCGTATTTAGATCGGATCAAAGAGTATTATGCTCTGTGCCGGCCGGACCTTTGCCCGGACTGCCGGAACCGGCTGGAGAGGAATCCCTTGCGTTTGCTGGACTGTAAAAACCTCACCTGTCGGCAGATCGCCGCTTCCGCCCCGAAAATCTATGAGCAGCTTTGCCCGGAATGCTCCGGTCATTTTGAGCAGCTAAAACAATACCTGTCCCTTTTGAACCTGCCCTACGAGATTGACCATTGCCTGGTGCGCGGGCTGGACTATTATACACGGACCGTTTTCGAAATCCAGCCGGAAGCTGAAGGTGCACAGAGCACTCTTGGCGCAGGCGGCCGTTACGATGATCTGATTGAAGAACTGGGAGGCAAACCGACCCCGGCGATAGGCTTCGCTATCGGCATAGAGCGCATTATCGCCAATTTAAAGAAACAGAACCTCCCGGTGCCGCCATTACCCGGTCCAACCGTTTTCATTGCGTTTTTGGGAGAAGCTGCCAGAAATGCGGCCGTTTCTCTGGCCGGCGACCTGCGCCGACGAGGGATCAGCCTGGTGCAGGCACTGGGAAACAAGAGCCTGAAAGCCCAGTTAAGGCAGGCTAACAGCGCCGGGGTCCGTTATACTGTTATCATTGGTGAAGAGGAAATCCGGACCGGTTCCGTTCAGCTGCGGGAGATGAGCACTTCCCAGCAGAGAAATGTACCGGTGTCTGACTTAATTGAAATATTAACAAAAATGTAGAGGAGGGCCTTTATGGATGTCATTGACGCCATTCTTTCCCGTCACAGTGTCCGTGCTTTTAAACCCGATCCGGTGTCCAGGGAGACCATCCTGAAAATTCTGGAGGTGGCCAACCACAGTCCCTCAGCGGCAAATACCCAGCCCTGGCAGATATTTGTGGCCGGAGGTGCGGTTTTGGAGAGAATTCGCCAGGCTGCTATCGCCAGATACCGGGAAGGAACGCCCACAACTCCGGAGATCCCGTCGCAAAAAGAATGGCCTGCCGCTTTGCAGGCGCGAATAGACCGGATGCGGACAGAGCGCTATACGCTTCTGGGTATAGACCGCCAGAACAGAGAGGCCATTAAAGAAAATATGGGACTTAACCATTTGTTTTTCGGGGCGCCGGTGGTCGCTTTTCTCTGTATGGACCGCGCCCTGGGCACCTGGTCCGTGTTCGATCTGGGAACGCTGACCCAGAACATCATGCTGGCAGCTCTGGAATACGGGCTCGGCACCATTCCAGCCTTGACTTTTGTCGGCTACCCGGACATCATTCGCCAGGAGTTGGAAATTCCCCAGGAGCTTTTGATAGTGTTCGGCATCGCTCTCGGTTATGAAGACATGGCGAGCCCTATTAATAGCTACCGATCCTCTAGAAGGCCTATCGATGAGGTAGTTACCTTCAAGGGACTATAGTCCCATTTATCCCTGATTGTGAAGCTGACAGCCCGGGCTGTCAGCTTTGCTTCTGTTAAGCTTTTTCGAATTCACTTTAAGGCTATAATGTGCTATAATAGTCTGGATGGTTCAAGATGTATCCCGAAGGACTAAATTGACCCTTCTTGCTCATTCTAAAGGCCAATACGTTAATACTTCTCCGGGCCTTCTTGCCAACGATCCTTTTCCTTCCAATTTCCATCAAATTTTAGGGGGTAGCACTACTTATGGTAACTAATCCTGATTCCATTTCTGAAACAAATAATTTGAATAATGTTAACGATGCCGCCGAAGCAGCCGCCAACTATACTGCCGCCAATATCCAGGTGCTGGGCGGGCGTGAGGCCATGCGTCTGCGGCCGGGCATGTATATCGGCAGTACCGACCAGCGCGGTCTACATCACCTGGTCTATGAGATCGTTTATAATTCAGTAGATGAAGCCATGGCCGGCTGTTGCAGCCGGATTTTCATCACCATTAATAAGGATAACTCTATCGTTGTGGAAGATAACGGGCGCGGTTTCCCGGTCGATATCCATCCCTCGACCGGGAAGTCCGCCCTGGAAACAGCGTTGACCATCCTCCATGCCGGGGGCAAATTCGGCGGCGGGGCTTACCAGGTCTCTGGAGGTCTGCACGGCGTCGGAGCTAAAGCCGTAAATGCCCTTTCCGAATGGTTCATTGCTGAAGTCAGACGCGACGGCAAAGTCTACCGGATAGAGTTTAATAAAGGCATTCTCACCAGCCCGGTAAAGGAGATCGGTACCACTGAAGGCACCGGAACTACTATTTCCTTCCTGGCGGATACGGAGATCTTTGGTGATGCCACCTATGATTATGAGACCCTTTCCGCACGCGTCCGCGAGATTGCCTACCTTAATAAAGGACTGGAATTGACCATCCGCGACGAAAGGATTGATGCCGAGAAGACTTTTTACTTTGAAGGCGGTATCAGCGGCTATGTCCATCACCTGAACCGCAACCGCGAGGTCAAGCACCCGAAACCGATTTACTTATGTAAGCAGGTGGACAAGACTACTGTAGAAATTTCCTTCCAGTATAACGATGGTTATT
>CAZELW010000021.1:0-1426 GCA_964513135.1 uncultured Dehalococcoidales bacterium | reverse complement strand
GACGGTTATTCTGAAAGCATCTACGGATTTGCCAACTGTGTCAACACTGTTGATGGCGGCACCCACCTGACAGGTTTCCGTTCCTCCCTGACCCGTATTCTAAATGACTATGCTCGAAAGAACAAGCTTGCCAAAGAAGATGAGGGCAGCCTCACCGGCGATGATGTCCGCGAGGGACTCACTGCCATCGTCAGCGTCCGCCTGCCTGACCCTCAGTTTGAAGGTCAGACCAAGGGCAAACTGGGTAATCCTGAAACCAAGAGCATTGTCGAAAGCGTCATGTCCGACCTGCTGGCGCTTTACCTTGAGGAGCATCCGGATGACGCTCGGAGCATTCTGGAAAAGTGTTATACCGCTGCCAGGGCCCGCGAGGCCGCCCGGAGAGCCCGGGACCTGGTCCTCAAGAAAAACAGCCTGGACGGTGGAACCCTGCCGGGCAAATTGGCGGACTGTTCGGAAAAGGACCCCGCCAACAGCGAGCTGTACCTGGTTGAGGGTGAATCAGCCGGTGGCTCCGCCAAACAGGGCCGGAACCGCCGTTTTCAGGCCATCCTGCCCCTGCGCGGTAAGATATTGAATGTGGAGAAGGCTGCTCCGGAGAAAATGCTGGCCCATGAAGAAATCCGGGCTCTTATTACTGCTCTGGGTACTAATATCGACAGCGACCTGGACCTGTCCAAGCTGCGGTACCACCGGGTAATACTGATGACTGATGCGGATGTCGATGGTTCACATATCCGGACCCTCTTGCTGACTTTCTTCTTCCGTCATATGACCGAGCTCATTAATAAGGGGCACCTGTACATCGCCCAGCCGCCTCTCTACCGCATCAAGGCCGGCAACCTGGAGCACTGGGTCTATTCCGACCAGCAGCGGGATGACACCCTCAAGAGAATCAGAGAGACCAACCGAAAAATCGAGCTCCAGCGCTATAAAGGCCTGGGTGAAATGAGCGCCGAGCAACTCTGGGAGACCACCATGAACCCGCAGACCCGGACCTTGCTCCAGGTGAGTATAACCGATGCAGTCAAGGCTGATGAATCCTTCCGGACCCTGATGGGAGAGGAAGTCCCTCCGCGTAAAGCTTTTATTCAAGCCCACGCCAAGAGCGTGAAGAATCTGGATGTTTAAGGGATTTCTGGACAATGGTTGAAGCCTGATTGGTTCAAAAATTCTGAATCGCATCATTTGTCTGGCCATGGAGTTCTTCCATGGCCAGTTTTTTCAATCGTAAAGCTCTTCAGTAGTTGAACCACCACCCTCGCTCTCCAGGAAAAGCAATAACCCAAACGTGGGAGTGATCTGCCGGTCAACTACTTCATAGCTGATCGCCTCTCCGGTACTATCCGTCCTCACAATCTCACTACCTATCGGCGGAGCTAGATCGGAAGAGCACACGTCTGAACTCCAGTCACCGCTCATTATC
>CAZELW010000020.1:0-12208 GCA_964513135.1 uncultured Dehalococcoidales bacterium | reverse complement strand
AGATAATGAGCGGTGACTGGAGTTCAGACGTGTGCTCTTCCGATCTAGTCATGTCTTTGGCAATATTATGGGATGGATCCATCATACCAACACGTCCCGGTCCCCAAACATGTTCGGCTCCCCAATACCAGCCTTCCCAACTATCAGGATTCCGAATCTGTTGAGTAAATTCCCCCATTTGGCTGAGAAGCAAAGTCTGACATCCATGGGGAGCATGTATACCTTTATTTTCTCCATGACCGTCAGCCTGGGCCAAAATCGCTGCGGGCCCATATTGTTTATGGATTCGCCTTATCTCACCTGCAATAATTGAAGCGGCCTCATCCCAGGAAATTCTTTTATACTTGCTCTTTCCCCTATTTTCAGGATGCCTATCACCATTGGGATCCCAATCAACTCTTTTTAAGGGGTATTTAATACGATTAGGAGAATAGGTTCTTTTTTTATAAGCCAGAGAAAAGGCCCCTGGCAATGATTTCAGAGGCGGCTCAAGAATTTTTTCACCCTTGCGAATCTGCCAGGTCTTTATTTCTTCTTCAGGAAATTTCCAATCAAAGTGTAAAGGCCTTATTCTGATTATCCTGCCATTCTTGATATCAACCGCTGAAGGTGCCCCACCATTCAGACATCCACCCAGGGCAAGTGCTTTAATAACAGTATCCTCAGATACTACAGGTTGTTTTCTATTACTACCTGGTTTTACCATATCATCGATTCTCGGGTCATAACTTTGCATTATTATCCCTCTGTTAATCAAATTGAGCTGATTATAAAAATAATATCAAATAATCAGAATATCAAAATTATTACAGAGCCTTCCTGGGGTCGATGCCGAAATCGAGCATGGCATGAGGAGAAACCAGACATCGATCGCCACACAGGAGCAGCCGAATTCACAATACAGACAGGCCCGGCACTCTATGGTGAAACTTCAGGCAGCATAGTACCATAACCCATAAGATCTTTCCAACGGATGCCTACGTCTCCGCCAAACTTTTTTTCAGGAACTCTATCGGTCGAATAGCGGTGGGATCTTCCTGGTTCAGTATAGCCAGATAATAGCTGACATAGTCGCCCAGCAGCACCAGACTCATCATCTGGCTCAACGCGCCGACTCCTTCCCCTTTCAAGACCTGGGAATAGATCCCGGCCTGTTCCAGGATTTTCAAGGTGATGTTATAGCGGAGCCGGATTCGCTCATGCAGGAGGTCGGAGTCCAGCAGAACCACCATGGTCTGCGGTACCAGCTCTTCGGGGAAACGGTAGCCTACGATGGCGTTATGGTTCAACTCGGAGAAGACTTCATAAAAGCACATCGTTTTGCTGTTTTCATTGATCTGGGTTTTCCAGCGATGAGCCACCTCCCCGGTGATCCCGGCCCCGTAGATAACGGGCAGACGCCCGGCCAGCTTCCGGGCAAGTGACTTGGCCGGATTGTCCTTCTCAGGTACAGTGAAATCTATCCTTTCCTTCATCCGGTTCATGCTCTCCAGCGAACCGGCGACTTCCTGGTCTTTATTCGGCATTAATCCCAGGTTTTGCAATATCGCCAGGAGTGTAAAAAAGCTGAAGGGGAGGGCGGCGCGGGGCTGAGACCGGTAATCGATATTAAAGACCGGTACGCCCATTGTTTCACAGAGGCTCTGAAGCTTTCCACCGGTGGTTATCGCCAGCATTTTGGCCCCGGTATCGAAGCCTTGTTCAAAGGAAGACAGGGTCTCCTCGGTCATGCCGGAATAGCTGGAGGCTATTACCAGGGTCTCGCCGTCGACATATTGCGGTAAATTATAGTCCCGGCAGACCATTACCGGAATGCCAGACTCGTTGACCGCCAGGCTGGAGACAAGATCACCGCCAATAGCTGATCCCCCCATACCCAGAATAACGACTTTTTTAACCTGCGTGTATTTCTCCGGCAGCCGGAAATCCCGGGCTTTTTGCCAGGCCTGGTCACATAATGATGGGAAATTACGGATATGCTTGAGCATGTCATCAGGGTCCAACCTGCTGTATATCCCCGGGTCATCCAGATTAATGTCTATTTTTTCTACCATCGCCAGACCTCCATAATAAGCTATACATCGAGTGATAAAAGCCATTATTAGACCCCGGCCATTTCCTGCCCGGACCTGAGCATGGCCTCCACTCTCTCCGGGCTGCCGGCCTCGGCATAAATTCGCAGCAAGGGCTCAGTGCCAGAGAAGCGCACCAGAAGCCAGGAATTGTCTTCCAGGAAAAAGCGGAAACCGTCCGTGGTATCCATGCGGACCACTTTTAATCCGGCAACAGCCGCGGGTTTCTGTTTAACCCGGTCTATAATAACCTGGCGCCGGTCTTCAGGGAAATGGAAATCGTGCCGGTTATAGTAATGGGGGCCGACTTTACTGAAAAGATATTCCAGCAACTGGGAAGGCGACTTGCCGGTGCTGACCATAAAATCAAGAAAATAGAGCCCTGCCAGGATAGCGTCTCTTTCGGGAACATGACCGCGGAAACCATACCCGCCGCTTTCCTCACCACCTATCAGTGCGTTTTTCTCGATCATAATGGGAGCCACATATTTGAAGCCCACCTGCGTCTCGATAACCGGGACCTGGAATATTTCGCCCAGGCGGTAGAGCATACTGGTAGCAGTCACTGTCTTGACAATAGCGCCCCGCTCCCCCCTGGCCTCCAGCAGATACAATGCCAGCAGGGCATACACTTCCAACTGGGTTACAAAATTTCCTCTTTCATCTATGATGCCGATACGGTCGGCATCACCGTCAGTAGCAATTCCAACGCTGGCTTTCTCTTCCAGGACTCTTTCAGACAGTTTTTTCAGATTGACAGCGATAGGCTCCGGGTTAATGCCGGGAAAGGACGGATTGCGTTCACTGTTGATCTCGATGATCTTCGTTTTACCGCCATCCAGCAAGGTCTTGAAATAGCCGGCGCCGGCACCGTACATGGAGTCCACTACAATCTTAAGCCCGCTTTCCTTGATCCGGTCCAGATCGACGAACCCGGCCATTTTATTTAAATACTGCGGGTTGAAGCTGACCTGCTGGACCAGGCCGCTCTTCAGTGCATCCGCCAGAGGCATCTGTTTCACTTCTCCGGAATCAAAGATGCGGTGAATATTCTTCTCTATTTCCTCTATCATCTCTGAGGGGGCGCTGGCGCCGTCCGCAGATTTTACTTTGAATCCATTGTATCCTGCCGGGTTATGGCTGGCTGTGATAACGACAGCCGCCCCGGCCTCCCGGTCCACCGTAGCGAAGCTGGCCTCCGGGGTGGGTATGGCATGGGAACTCAAGTAGACCTTAATTCCATTTGCCGCAGCCACCTCAGCTACTGCCCCGGCGAAATTTTCTGAAGCAAAGCGGGTATCATAACCGATGACCAGCCCTTTTGCAGCCAGGCCGGACTGATTCAGATAGTCGGCCACGCCCTGAGCGCAGATCCGTACATTGTCAAAAGTAAAGTCCTGGGCTATCACTGCTCTCCAGCCGTCAGTCCCGAATTTGATAGGATTGGTCCTGTTCATATTTACTAACCTCGCTATTGAAATGTTTCTTTTCGAGCGGTACCGGCTCTCCGGACGCCATAGCAAGTATTGTGACACCCGAAGCAAACCAGAGGTCAGGTTGGTATGAGACGCTTTTGGATTGCTCAGAGATCATCTAAAAGGTATCCAGTGCATCGCGTATGACATGATTAAGAAAAAAGGGAGTGGCTGCTCCCTTTCTTTCCCATATTATAATTGTAACCTATCTGGATATTATTTAGGTGCGGTCCCGGCGCTGAAGGCTTCCTTTTTCAAGATTTCCGCCATATCGGTTTTCTCCCAGGGGAGATCGACGTCCAACCTTCCGAAATGCCCGTAGGAGGCTGTCTGTCTATAGATGGGATTGCGCAAACCCAGATGGCGTATGATCGCCTCCGGCCGAAGGTCGAAATGCTTATTGATAAGATCGAGGATAACCCGGTTATCGACCTTCTCAGTCTCAAATGTTTCAATAGAGACGGAAAGCGGGCGGGCAACGCCGATCACATAAGCAATCTGTATCTCACAGCGGTCAGCCAGCCCGGCAGCTACTACATTCTTGGCCACATAACGTCCCATGTAGGCGGCTGAACGATCGACCTTGGTAGGATCTTTGCCTGAGAAAGCCCCACCGCCGTGGCGCGCCATGCCGCCGTAGGTATCTACCAGGATCTTCCGGCCGGTAAAGCCGGTATCGGACACAGGGCCGCCGACCACAAAGCGCCCTGTAGCATTGACGAAATATCTGGTCTCGTCAGTTATATACTGGGCGGGCACGATGGGTTTGATGACGTGGTCAATGACATCTTTAGATATCTGCTCGGCAGTAACATTGGGATTATGCTGCGCCCCGATAACTATACTGGGGATAAAGGCCGGGCGGCCGAAATGGTACTCAACCGTAACCTGGGTTTTCCCATCCGGTCTGAGATAGTTTAAAATTTTCTTCTTGCGGACTTCCGCCAGGCGCAGCGCCAGCCGGTGAGCCAGAGCGATAGGCAGCGGCATCAACTCCGGGGTCTCGTTACAGGCAAAACCCACCATCATGCCCTGATCGCCAGCACCGGTTTTGTCCAGTTCATCCACTGTTCCGTCGGCCTTTCTGGCCTCCTGAGCCTGACTTACTCCCAGGTCTATATCCGGGGACTGCTTGCCGATAGAGGACATAACGCCGCAGGACTTATATTCGAAGCCGTATTCCGGATCGGTGTAGCCAATATCCCGGACAGTGTTACGCACGATCTCGGGGATTTCCACGTAAGTGCTGGTGGTAATTTCACCCATAACAATCACCAGTCCATTCGTAACTGCTGTTTCACAGGCTACTCTTGCGGTTGGATCATCCTTCACAATAGCATCCAGAATGGCATCGGATATCTGGTCGCAAATTTTGTCCGGGTGTCCTTCAGTGACAGATTCTGAAGTGAAAAGATACCTAGGTGAGCTATTAAAACAATTCGCCATTAAATACTCCTTATTAATACCATAAGTTCATTAAGTCCATTCCAGTTTTAAGTTCCCTGCTCCCAACTGGCCAGATATTCCGCCTGCTCCGGGGTCAGATTGTCAATATCAATACCCATGGATTTCAGTTTCAAGCGTGCAATTTCCTTATCAATAGCTTCAGGGACCGGATATACCCTGGACTCAATCGTCCCCTTATTCTTGAACAAGTACTCCAAACACAGAGACTGGTTGGCAAAGCTCATATCCATCACACTGGCCGGATGCCCTTCGGCGGCGGCCAGGTTGATAAGCCGGCCTTCACCGAGTATATGGATACGGCGGCCGTTGGAAAGCGTGTACTCGTCTACATAGGGGCGTATAGTACGCTTGTTAACAGCCATCTGACCGAGGGCCGGAATGTTGATCTCCACATTAAAGTGGCCGCTGTTAGCCAGGATAGCGCCATCTTTCATGACCTCAAAATCGTCCCTATCAATGACATTGATATCACCGGTAACTGTAATAAATATATCGCCGATACGGGCTGCTTCCGCCATGGGCATGACCTGATAGCCGTCCATCACGGCTTCAAGCGCTTTGAGGGGGTCCACCTCGGTCACAATAATATGCGAACCCATACCTTTGGCCCGCATAGCAACACCTCGCCCGCACCAGCCATATCCTGCCACAACCACTTTCTTGCCGGCCCACAGGATGTTGGTCGCACGGGTGATTCCATCCAAGGTGCTCTGGCCAGTACCATAACGGTTATCAAAGAAGTGCTTGGTCAAGGCATCATTAACAGCAATAATGGGGTATTTCAGCACTCCACCCTTCTCCATAGAGCGCAAGCGGATCACGCCTGTAGTGGTCTCTTCCGTGCCTCCGATAATATTTTTAATCAGGTCGCTGCGTTTGGTATGCAGCTGGGTCACCAGGTCCGCCCCGTCATCAATAGTCAGTTGCGGGGCATGTTCAAGCGCGGCGGTAATATGTTTATAATAGGTCTCATCATCCTCGCCCTTGATCGAGTAAGTTGGAATGCCATATTCCACCAGAGCTGCCGCGACATCATCCTGGGTGCTTAACGGATTTGAAGCACAGAGGACCAGGTCGGCTCCGCCGGCCTGCAAGGTCAGAGCCAGGTTGCCCGTCTCGGAAGTAATATGCAAACAACCGGACACCCGGATGCCCTGTAGAGGCTTTTCCACAGCAAATCTGTCCCTGATCAGCTTCAGCACCGGCATTTCGCGGGAAGCCCATTCTATCCGCTGCCTGCCGCTCTCTGCCAGCCTGATATCTTTAACGTCATAAGTTTTCGATGTTACCATCCGTGATAACTCCTTAGTTAATTAAATTCCTGATATAATTCATTATGAATTATCTTTAAAGGATATATAACACTATACTCCCTGACATGCCCGGAGTAAAGTGCCGCCGCAGGCTATGTCCCTTAATTATAGCAGAATAAAAGGTACTGCAAAATGATAGCAGGTATAGATAATATTCCGTTAGAGAAAATAATACAGGATACGAAGACCTTTCATTCCCCTGGGTTCTTCCCCCCAGGAAATGGAGATTGACATGAAAGTGGCATTGCATATTTGCTGTGCGGTGTGCGCGGCAGGAGCCGCCGAAAGACTGATACAGGAAGGACACCAGATTTACGGGTTCTTCTATAATCCCAATATTCACCCGGAAGAGGAGTATCACCGCCGCCTGGAGGCGGCTCGCAAGGTGGCCGAGAACATGGGTTTTACCTTGTGCGAAGGACTCTATCTACCGGAGGACTGGCACCGGGCAATCGTTTCGCTGGAGAATGAACCGGAAGGCGGCAGTCGCTGCCCGGTTTGTTTTAGAATGCGGCTGGAAAAGGCTTACCGGTTTATGCTGGAGACCGGCTGCGAGGCCTTCGCTTCTACCCTGACTATGGGCTCCAATAAGTCTGCCATCCTGATCGGACAGATAGGCCGGGAGTGTGGGGGAGATAAGTTTCTTGATCGGGACTTTAAAAAGAAGGAAGGATTCAAAAGGGCCTCTGAGCTAGCCCGAAAGTGGGAGATCTACCGGCAGAACTATTGCGGCTGTATCTACAGTCTTAGAGAACGGGACCAGCGAAAAGGGCGCTGATAACTACATTATCAGCCAGGGTTTTCCGGCTAAGGCGGGCATGGAATCCTCGATACGCTCCTTTGACCGGTCTCTCCGATATCATGTAAAATTGAGTTATGCCAGGTAAGTATAGTGTCGAACAACCCAAATGGGATAAGAAGCGAATCCAGGCCCTCCGCCGCCACCTGGGGCTTACCCAGCAGGAGATGGCGAAGCAACTAGGTACACGCCAGCAGACTATCAGCGAATGGGAGACCGGCATGTACCAACCGCGAGGCGCTTCGGCCACTTTGCTCTCCGTGGTCGCTGAAAAAGCCAAGTTCAAATATGAGGCCGAACCTTAGCTTGCGGCTGTCAGGTCAATCCTGATTAGCGATCAAAGAATCCTTGCCAGCAGGAGCCCATATCCCGGGAGATGTTATTAATCTCAGTTCTTGATTTATTCCACTTTTCCCCCTTGACTTTTACACGGTAACGTGTATAATCAGATATTAAGATAAAGCTTTCAACCGGGATAGACATGTCTTCAGTAAAAAAAAGCGTGTCCGAGTCTGAGGTAGTACTGCTCTGGCAAAGGCAGGTGCAGCAGGAGAGGTCCTTGCTGGATACTGAAGGAGAGCCTGTTACCGTGATCTATCCCGGGCGCCCGAACGACAGCCGGGGCGGAGATTTCAGGGACGCCGTAGTGGCATCCGCCAATGCCAACCGGCAGGGCTGCATTGAAGTACATACTAAAGCCAGCGGCTGGGAGGCTCACGGACATCACCGGGACCCCGCTTATAACCAGGTAGTGCTGCATGTCGCCATGGAGATGGACCGCCCCGGCCAGACTCTCTTGCAGAATGGAAAGTCCATTCCCACGGTCATTTTAAAGCAGCCTGCGGCGCCCGAGCCCGGTCCGGCGGTCCTGGTCAGAGGATTGCCCTGCCAGAGACTGTCCCACAGGTGGAGCCGGGAGAAACTGGCCCTCACCCTGGACCGCGCCGGCGATTTACGCCTTCAAGAAAAAGCAGCACGCTTCCTGAACGAACTGGCAAACACAGGGCCGGACCAGGTCCTGTATCGGGGCATCCTGGAAGCCCTGGGATATATCAAGAATAAAGAGCCGTTTGTACGCCTGGCCGCACAGGCGCCTTTAAAGATTGTTGAGGAGAAAATCAGAAAGTCCCGGGAAAAAGATATCTCCGAAACTATACAGGCGCTGCTACTGGGAACGGCCGGGCTGCTGCCCTCGCAAAGGCGCGTGATATGCGGCGACAGCTATACGGAACATCTGGAACAGATCTGGTTGGGCATGCCGCATCAGAACAGCCTGTCCTTCCGGGAGTGGGAGTTATTCAAGGTCAGGCCGGCCAATAACCCGGTGCGGCGCATCATCGCTGTCAGTTACCTTATCCTGCGCTACCTCAATTCAGGCTGGCTGGTCTTCTTTTCGGATGCGCTCCGGCGGGCATCGCCGGAGCGGTTTCAGAAAGAGCTGGAGGCAGCGCTGGAAGTGAAAGCAGAAGGATACTGGGCCGGTCATTTTGACTTTGGCCGCCCTTTGCCGGCCAGCCCGGTACTCCTGGGAAGGGAAAGAGCGGCAGTGATTGCAATCAATGTTATCCTGCCGTTTTTTCTGGCCTGGAGCCGGCTGATTGAGGAACCTGTACTTTATATCAAGGTAAGGGAGGTTTATCGTCATTACCCACGGCTGGAGTCCAACTCAATAGAACGGCACATGCTCCAGCAGCTATCCGCCGAATCATACCGGCCCGATTCAGCCAGCCGCCAGCAGGGCTTGATACAAATTTACCAGAAGCTGTGCACCAGGGGAAAATGTGAGAAGTGTGATTTTTCAAATTAAATTGTCGATTCTTGATGCCCGGCCAGCAATTGACCGCCGGCATGGATGATTACTTCGCTCAAACATGTCACAGCAGGTACCCGGGCAACTCCAGCAACCCAGCAAGGCCGGCTGCCAAACACCTCGTGCGGTGAGCCGCAGTCGCAAATACCTTTCGGCGAGCAAAATCAGGACGTGCCTGGGGATGAGAAGAAGGACAGGAAGCCAGGTCTGATTGGAAGAAATCCGGCTTAAAAGTCAGCCAGATGGGCTTCCAGACCCATGCCCTGCAAGCGCTTCTGCATTTCATAGGCCTTAACATCATCCCGGGTCAGGGTGAAGAGGGAGGGACCCGAACCCGCCAGGTGGACACTGTCCGCTCCGGCTTCCAGAAATTTCTGGCGGTAGTCGTTCAGTCGAGGGAAAAAATTGAAGGCGACGCTCTCAAAAACATTATACAGTCCGGAAGACCCGGAGGAAGGGCCGGCCTTGCCTTCGAGCATATTGATGAAATCAGAGGTAATCCTTCCAGGGGTGTACTGGCGGACACTGAGCAGCGAATACAACTTTTGGGTCTTGTCTTCCACAGCCGGTACTGGAGGCAGCAGCAGCACAACAGTCATATGCGGCATTGGGCGCAAAGGCCTGATGTTCTCACCCCGCCCTTCCGCTAATAGCGTACCCCCATAAAAGAAAAGAGGCACATCCGAGCCGAGCTGGGCGCCTATTTTAAGCAAATCGCGGATCGAGAGTTTCAAATTCCACAACAGGTTCAATCCTCTTAATACTGCGGCGGCGTCGCTGCTGTCTCCACCCAGACCGGAACTCAGGGGAATCTTTTTTTCAATCTCAATAAGGGCGCCCTGGGAGATACGGGCACTGTCCCTCAAGAGGGTGACTGCCCGGGAAACCAGGCTTTTAGAAGCTGACCAGCCCGGCAGATTGCATTTAATCTCCAGCCGGGCACCGGGGCTGACCTTGATCTTATCTTGAAAGCTGATGGTCTGCACCACGCTGCGGATTTCGTGGAAGCCGTCCGGCCTTTTTTTCAAGACTTCCAGGGTCAGATTCAATTTGGCCTGAGCCGTCGCTGTCATCATCTATTTTCCCGCCTCAGCAAAGACTTTTTCCAGGCGCGCCCATTCCTCCAGCTTCAGTTTTTCCGGCCTTATCTGAGGGTTTACGCCCGCCTTCTGAACTAAGGATAAGACTTCTGCTCTGGGAATATCAAGTCCCTGAGCGAGAGAATTGGCCAACTGCTTGCGAACAGCGCAGAATCCCGCCCGAACAATGCGGAAGAAATTCTTTTCGCTGGTTACCTCCAGGACCGGCTGCGGATAAAGGGTAATTTTAAGTATAGCAGAGTCCACTTTGGGGACCGGATAAAAGTTCCCTGCGGGGACATAGTCTATGATTTCAGGTTTCCCGTAAAACTGCACCGAAATAGCCAGTATTCTCATATCGCCAGGCCCGGCCACGATATTCCGAGCGACCTCTTTCTGCACCATGAGCACCATGATCTGCGGTTTCAACCGGGCTTCACAGAAGTGGCGAATAATGGGTTGAGTAATGTAGTAGGGGAGGTTGGCCACCAGCTTGTATTTTTCCGGATCTGTGATAGAGGCAGGAAACCGGTCTTTCTCCCGGTTGATCAGGTCCTGCGGCTCAAGATCCAGGATATTGCGGTTGATCAGCGAAAAATTGGAGCAGTCGGAAAGGTTTTCCTGCAACAACTTCGCTAATCCGGCATCGAGTTCTACCGCAATTACATAACCGGAATGCTTGACCAGTTCGCGGGTAAGCACACCCAGCCCGGGACCAATCTCCAGCACCACATCGCCGGAAGACAACTCAGCCGCCTGAAGAATCTTATGTAAAATAGCCGGATTAACCAGAAAATGCTGCCCCAGTCCTTTGCGGGCATGCAGCTCATATTGCCGGAGCAGTTGCCTGGTCTGAGGGAGGAGAGACCTCTCGGAAGATTCGGACTCATTCATAATATAAAAGGAGGCTGTGCACCCGCTCTTGACCCCGCTCCAAAGCTTGCCCGGGCCAGCCTGCTCGGGCCAGGTATTCCTGCGGCACCCAGAAACTACTATTTACCGCTGCTTCCTCTCGGACCTGACGGGATTCATAGCGCTCTGCCGCGCAGGACCCAGCCTTCAACGCCACTTAACTCAAGCAGTCCCCTGGATAAAAGGGCCGCCAGCGAGAAATCAACCCTGCTATAGCGGATTGCAGGTACAGGGCACCGCTAGTTCCCCATCTAGCACAGCCTCAACTTCATGCTATCGTTTATGGGTTTCTTTGTCAAGGAATAGCGGCTACGGATTACGCCTTCACGACGGATATTCTGGAGAACAGGCTCACGCCGGTTGAACAGGAATTATCTACCTTCCTCAAGCCGCTGTATCAGCCATTCCGGCAGGCCGAACCGGCTCATCCGGCGCTGGGTCTCGGCAATATCATACTTTACCCGCCGCCAGACCACACGCCCGGACTCTGTATCCAGAAGAGCATAGGCAGCACGGGGATCATGGTCGCGCGGCTGACCGACGCTGCCGGGGTTGATAAGCAATCGTTTTTTCCCCAGTTGCCGGTCGTTTCCCGGCTCCGCATCAATTAACCGGCAATCAGTCCGGGTATCGCTGCATTCAAACAGCAAGGGCAGATGAGAATGGCCGATAAGGCAATAGGGAGTTTTAAAATATTTCAGGGAAGCCTCTGCATCCCAAACAGAAAGAACATACTCCCAGATTGGACTGATTGGGCTGCCGTGGACCAGGGTAAACCGGTCCCTTTCCAGGACCTCCGGCAGGTCTGTCAAAAAACGGATATCCTCTTGCGAAAGCTGGGACCGGGTCCAATCAAGCGCGTAAGCGGCCTCCGGATTAAAGAGAGAGGTTTTGATTTTCCCGGCGGCTGCCCAGTCATGGTTGCCGGCCACGCAATCCGGGCATTGGTCGCGGACAATCTCGATACACCGCTGAGGATCCGGGCCGTAACCAACAATATCTCCCAGGCACCAGACCTCGTCAACTCCACCCTGACCCTCGATATCGGACAATACCGCTTCAAGAGCACTCAGGTTGGCATGAATATCAGCTAGAACCGCGTATTTCATGGAATACCTCTACCCCATACTCTATATTATAAATGTCTGGGCGTTTGAATCTCGGGATTTTGTGCGTATTTCATATTAATTTGAATTTAACTATTTATACGATTGCGGTATACTGATAATGCACAAGATCGGAAGAGCGTCGTGTAGGGAAAGAGTGTAGGATAGGGTGTAG
>CAZELW010000019.1:0-12609 GCA_964513135.1 uncultured Dehalococcoidales bacterium | reverse complement strand
ATGATGCTGATTACCCCCAGTTCGATCAGCGCCATGAGGGTATTGCGTGCGTTCAGGTAGCCTGCCCGGTCGCGGAGAGCGGCCCGGGTTAACAGGGCCTGAGCAATAGTTATGTTATGGCGGCTAAAGAGGTTTTCATAGGTATACATCAGGCGGCTTTGCCCTACGGATGAAAGCACCTGTTTATAGGGAATGCCCTTCACCTTCTGGGGCAATCCCAGCTTATTCCTGCCGCAAGCTACCGCTCCGGAGGTGACTACCGCTACTTCGGCGCCGCGATTGTGCAGGCCGGCTAACTGGTCCACCAGGCTGGATACCATATTCAAATCAAGATGATCGCTGCCTCCGGTCAGCAGGCTGGTACCGAATTTGGCTACAATGCGTTTATAAGGCAGATCACACTTTTTGGTTTTCACGTTTGTTCTGTTCCCTTATACTCAATGAATATTACCTATTATAGCAATCTAAAGGTTTATTGAACAATGAGACCGGCTAAGACATGATCATCAGGCTTATGCTATAATTTGTTTGTATATCAGGTTCAACAATAACAAGGAGTATACTTCCATGCAGCAAGGTAAGACTGTCAGAGAAAGCCAGGTTGTCATGGCGCAGGTGATGGGCCCCCCCGAGACCAATCCTGCCGGCAACGTTCACGGCGGTGTGATTATGAAATTGATTGATACCACTGCCGGCGTAGTGGCGCACAGACATGCTCGGACCAATGCGGTTACTGCTTCCATTGACCGCATGGACTTTCTATATCCGGTTTTTTCCGGGGATATGGTGACCTTAAAGGCGAGTCTCAACTATGTTGGCAGGACTTCGATGGAAATCGGCGTTAAGGTGGAAACGGAAAACTTGCTCACAGGAGAGGTCCGTCACACTGCTTCAGCTTATCTTACCTATGTCGCCCTTGATAAGGCAGGAAGACCAATAACGTTGCCCCCGCTGATCCTTGAAACCGAAGAGGATAAACGACGAAATAGAGAGGCAATCGCCAGAAGAGAAGTCAGATTGCGCGAAAGACGCAGCGAAAATAAAGACAACAGAGCGTAGATATTAATTAACTCATATTACGACTTAAGTAAACTCTGATCTCACAGGACCATTGGCCGTGATCAGTTGAATTCCGGCCGAGCAGGACCCTGATCACCTGGTCCACTTGCACAAGCCGTTGATTGCCCGGCCCTGGCAACCATAGGCGTATAGTGAGTGAGTAATTTATGTCGGAATAATGGGCGCGGGATTCTGACAACTGAAATCTAAAGACTAACAGGGCTAGCTCTTATGGAGCTAGCCCCTATGGCATTTGGGAGATAATATATTTGCAATTAAGTTTAAGTCCGCTGGTACATCTCATAGATGGGATGCCGGCTTATCAGGAATTGTTAAAGAGGCTCCGGAAAAAGGGCAGCGCCGTTAGCCGGGTACTGGTGCTGGATGCGGCGAAACCGTACCTGATGGCAGCTGTCTATCAAAGCCTTCAATTACCTGTGCTGGTCGTTACAGCCCAGCCGGAAAACGCGAAGAGACTGTATGAGCAACTCTCTCTCTGGAGCAATTCACGGGAGATAAACCTGTTCCCCGAGCCGGACATTTTACCCTATCAACGGACAATCCCGGATTCCCTGGCGGAGCAGGAGAGAATCCAGGTATTGTATTCCCTGTCAGGCATGGCAGAAAGAAAGGCGCCTCCCCTTATCATAGTTTCAGCGCCGGCCCTGATTCAAAAGACAATCTCCAGAGTTGATTTTGCATCTGCTGTTCATACCATTGAAGTAGGGAACGAGTTCGATCCGCTTTCTTTGATGGATAAGTGGACCTCCATGGGTTACCAGGTCGAGACCCTGGTTGAAGCGCCCGGCAGGATCAGCCGGCGTGGGGGCATTATCGACATATTTCCCCCCACCTCCGATCTCCCGGTACGCCTGGAGTTCTTTGGTAATACCGTAGAAAGCATCCGCCTGTTCGATCCTTCCTCGCAGCGTTCACAAAAAGTTATCCATAAAATCACGATATGCCCGGCCACCGAGATGTTGCCTTTAAAAAATCCGCCTGAAATGAAATTCATTCTTTCCGGGTTAAACATTACCTGCTGCTCCCCTGAATCCAGACAGCAGTATGAACAGGAAATAGCCTTGATTTCCAGCGGCCAGAGGCCTCCATCTTTTTATACAGCTCTATTCAATAATGGAAACCTGCTGGACTATTTACCGTCTGAAGCCCTGGTAATACTGGATGAAAGCCAGGCTGTCAATGAAGAGATAAAGTACCTGGATATGCAAGCTGCCGGGCTGCGCCAGGAGAAAATAGATGCCGGAGACCTGCCGGACAATTTCCCCGTTCCCTACTTCAAATGGGAAGAGATAGCCGGAAAGCTAAAAGAAAGACCGGGACTGGACATGCTGTCATGGGCTGGCGCCGAAGACTCCGGTTTACTCAGATTGGACTTCACTCCCGCTCCCAGCTATACCGGTCAACTGCCGACATTAATAAAGAAGACCAGAAGCTTTTTAGACCAGGGCCGGCGGCTGATAATTATCAGCAATCAGGTTAGCCGTCTTTCCGAGCTAATGGAGGAAGAAGAAATATTCTCCAGGCCTCTGACGGAGATCGTAGAGGCGCCTCCGCCCGGATCATTGACTTTGCTCCAGGGTTCTCTGGAAGAAGGTTGGCAGATGGACGGGACTTATCTGTTGACAGACAAGGAGGTTTTTGGCTTCGTTAAAGAAAGGCGCTTGCCTAGAAGACGTCCCGTTCAACGGCATAAACTTTTAGTGGACATCAAACCAGGAGACTACGTAGTCCATATCGAGCACGGCATCGGGCAATTCGTGGGGGTTACCACTATTAGCACAGACAGCACCCAAAAGGAATATCTGGTGCTTACTTATGCCGCCGGCGATAAACTGTATGTCCCTACCGACCAGATCGACAGGGTAGGCCGCTATATCGGGTCCGGCGAAGACTCGCCAACCTTGAGCCGTTTGGGCACCCAGGAATGGAACCGGACCAAGCAGAAGGTCAAGGAATCGGTAGAGGAAATCGCGTATGACCTCCTTCAGCTATATGCCTCCCGGGAAGTATTGCCGGGACATCCATTTTCGGAGGACACTGTCTGGCAGCAGGAACTGGAGGCTTCCTTCCCCTATATCGAAACACCCGACCAGATAAAAGTACAGCAGGAAGTCAAAGAGGATATGGCCAGGCCTAAACCGATGGACAGGCTGGTCATTGGAGATGTCGGCTACGGCAAGACCGAAATCGCCATCCGGGCTGCATTTAAATCGGTAATGGACAACAAGCAGGTGGCCGTGCTGGTGCCAACCACAGTGCTGGCCGAGCAGCACTATTTGACATTCAAACAAAGGATGGGAGCATTCCCAATTAAAATCGATGTGCTCAGCCGTTTTCGTAAACCCAAAGACCAGCAGAAAGTTATCAAAGGGCTGGCTGACGGGAGTATAGATATTTGCATCGGTACCCACCGCCTGCTGCAAAAGGATGTGGTATTCAAGGACCTGGGGCTGATAGTGATCGACGAAGAGCAGCGTTTCGGCGTGTTCCACAAAGAGCACCTGAAGAAATTGCGGGAACAGGTGGACGTATTGACCTTGAGTGCAACGCCGATTCCGCGCACCCTGCATATGTCCCTGGTAGGCGTCAGAGACATGAGTATCATCGAGACTCCCCCGGAAAACCGTCTGCCTATCAAGACCTACATCGCAGAATACAGCAGCCAGTTGATAAGGGAAGCCATCCTGCGCGAGATAGAGCGCAATGGACAGGTATTTTTCGTGCATAACCGGGTGCAGGGCATTTCAGCGATCGCTGAAAAGATCAAATCTCTGGTCCCCGAAGCCAATATCGATATAGCTCACGGACAGATGCCCGAGGACACCCTGGAAAGAGTAATGCATAAATTCCAGAGAGGGGAAACTAATGTCCTGGTCTGTACGACCATAATCGAGTCCGGGCTGGACTTACCCAATGTGAATACCCTGATAGTCAACCGGGCTGACCGGTTCGGCCTGACCCAGCTATACCAGCTCCGCGGCAGAATCGGCCGCGGCAGCAACATGGCTTTTGCTTATTTTCTGTACGACAGGGACAGGCGGCTCACCCCGGATGCCGAAAAGCGGCTGAGGACGATTTTCGAAGCTACCGAACTGGGGGCCGGGTTCGGGATCTCCATGCGAGACCTGGAGATCAGAGGGGCAGGAAATCTGCTGGGAACAAAACAGAGCGGAAATATCAGCGCTGTCGGATTCAATCTCTATACCCAGATGCTGGCACAGGCAGTAGAAGACCAGAGAGCCCTGAGGTCCGGCAGCCGCAAAGAGGACAGGCCGTTCCTGCGGCCGGAAACATCCATCGATCTGCCTCTGAAAGCCTATATTCCTGGCGATTACATTCCGGATACCGATTTACGCCTTAGCATTTACCAGAAACTGACCGGATTATCGACAGCGGAGCAGGTAAACGACCTGGCAGTGGAACTGCGAGACCGTTTCGGAGAAATTCCGGTTCAGGCGGAGAATCTGCTCTATGTTGTAAGGCTGAAATGCCTGGCTGCCCGGGCCGGCATCGAGTCCATTTCAACCAACGGCTCCGTGGTGACTGCCCGTCTTTTCCCCGGCAGGCAGCTTAACCGCCAGAAGCTGGGACCATGGTATCGTTACGGGATCAAGGCCGGCATCAGCCAGCTTATCGTTAATATCCAGCGTCTGGGGAAAGACTGGCAGCGCTTCCTGGAAGACATTATCAGGGCGATGATATAGGTTTTTACCTGTTGTAGTCTTAACTACTAAAAGGGCTAATCATGCTATTACGTTGAAGAAAGAGACGCCTGCGCCCATTCCAAACTCGGTCAGGATTGAATTGTAGTATCCTGTTATAGTAAAATTATTCACATTGAGGGAGCCACAGTATCCACTTGCTTTCCAAACAAGGCAATTATAATTACTGTTGCCCGGCCCTACTTTAAAGGACGTTCCCAAATTTCCGACTGGAGTAAAAGAATTATGTCAGGTGCTTCTGAAAGCAATACCAGAGAGACTAGCATTGGTAATCCTATCACATTTCGATGTAAATTCTGCGGGGAGACCAAACCATTTGAAGAGTTGGTAGTAATACGTCAGTATTTTCCTCAGATAACTTCCTGTAAGACCTGCTCCAGGGTCACCCCGGACTCTGAGCAGGATCCATCTGACCAGGAATAGCATTATTATGTAAACTATTATATCAGATGAGGGTATCAAATGCCGGAAGAATTGGGGAAAATTGAAAAGCCTCCGGTCGAGGAATTTAAAGAGGGAAGAAAAATGTATTTCGTCCCTCTGGTATTGTCCAATCCGGGCCTGCCTCCGGAGTTCACGGAAAAGCTTGGCCGCTACTGGGAGCAGGTAGATTCCCAGATTGCCAATCTGGAATCGAAGCTCGGGCCGGTAAGTCGCCTTTATCACGAACTGGTTCCGGAGACCGGACAGGAAGGGCTTGATACCATAAAAAAAATAAACCCCGGCGGTCTGCCGGTGTTCCAGAGCCGGGTTGATCGGAATGCTGTTTTGGAGGCCCTCGAGGACAACGACCTCTTGAATGAGATAATGGACTGGACCCGCTGTCTTTCACTCGGGTTGCAAAGCCAGAAAGCTTTTTCTACTGTTTACGGCTTTTATACGGAAGCCAATAACAGGAGAAATGAGTCCATCGCCCGGAAAATAAATGAAACCCTGAAAGAAAACGAGTCCTGTATAGTGGTAATGGGCGAAGGGCACCATGTTAAGTTCCCTTCCGATATCAATATATTTTATATTGCCCCGCCGGCCCTGGATGAGTTGAAACGCTGGATGAGGGACTATCAAAGCCAGGCAGAGAAACAAGCCACGCAGGAAACCGGACAGCCGGAAGAAAAGACCGCCCAAACCGAAGACCAACCACCTTCATCCGCCACGCAGTGACGGCCTGGGTCAGCCGGCACTGGCAAGGGACAGAACAGTACCTTCAGGTTCTTGACAACCACATTGGCCGGATATACAATATTTAGGCTCAGTAAACAGTGTTGAGCAAGGAGTAATAGAAAATTCTCTAATAAACCCAATACCGGTCTCTTGTTTGGTCCGTTATTTGAGATTTCCTTAAACACATGGCCGTTACCTTAACAGTATTTGTCCTCTCGATTGGCCTCGTAATGTTCCGGCCCCGCCCGTTTAGCGAAGCTTCCGCCTCTATCCTGGGCGCTGCAGTGTTAATCATTCTGGGGGTAATATCACCCATTCAGACATGGGAAGTCTTCAGGGACAATGCGAACGTTATCCTCTTCTTTCTGGGGCTGATGATTACCAGTGTCATCGCTGAGCAGGCCGGATTCTTTGAATGGTGCGCTTTTAAAGCCGTAAAGCTGGCTCACGGACGGGGTACTCTTTTACTGAGCATCGTCTTTGGTCTGGGGACTTTGACCACTGCCTTTTTCTCTAATGATGCTACAGTCCTGATATTAACTCCCCTTGTCTTTGCCCTGGTAACCAGGCTCAGACTCAATGTCCTGCCCTATGTCTTCGCCTGCGCTTTTATCGCCAATACCGCCTCGATGCTGCTTCCGATCTCCAATCCGGTCAACCTTGTCGCGGTAGGGCGCTTCGATCTTACCATGGGAGAATATCTGAAGTACCTTTTAGTCCCCTCCATTCTGGTAATCGCTGCCAATATCCTTCTTTTTCGGGTGATCTTTCATAAGGATATCTCAGCCGTCTCTTCCGAAAACTCTATATCCGGGTCGGTTAAAATCGATTGTTTTTTCCTGTGCGTTTGTGCGGGGTTGGCCCTGACAGCCACAGGTTATATTTTGGCTTCCATTTTTGGTCTGCCTCTGGCGTATCCTGCAATAGGCGGAGCTATTGTCCTGCTTGTCTGCGGGCTTGTTTTCCAGCGCATCGACATCCATAGAGTAACCGGCGGTATCTCCTGGTCAATCTTCGTTTTTATCTTCGCAATGGCATTATTGGTTAAAGGACTGGAAAATTCCGGGGTGATCCAGACCCTGGCTGAAGGTCTGGCCAGCCTGGCTTCTCTCGGTTCTTTCTTCTCTCTCCTGGCGGTCACGCTGGGAACGGCTTTCGGTTCCAATCTCATTAATAACTGGCCTATGATGATGGTCTCGGTTTCCAGTTTGGACAGCCTGGCCGCTTCGACAGCCGGATTCGACAGGGCTCTGGTATACGGCGCCATAATGGGGGCCGATCTGGGACCGAATATTGCCGTTTTGGGTTCGCTCTCCTCCATGCTCTGGTTGATACTTTTAAGGCGCCGCGGTTTGATTATCAGCCCTTTGCAATTTTTGAAGCTGGGCTTGATAGTTACTCCGCTAATGCTTATTATAGGAGTAATTGGGCTTTACGCTTGCTCCCGTTTCTGGGGCTAAAAACAGGTTAAAATAAGGACAGGATATTGTTGATGGATAGAGCCAGATTAGCCCGCGAGATATATGAGGTATCACACATCACCGGCACATTTAAGTTGCGTTCCGGCCAGATCTCAAATCAGTACTTTGACAAGTATTTGTTCGAATCCCGGCCCGACCTGCTTTCGGCAATTGCCGACCATATGACCAGGCTTATCCCTGCCGGCACTGAAGTCCTGGCCGGGCTCGAGATGGGCGGCATTCCCATTGCGGCTGCTTTATCGATGAAGACAGGACTGCCGGCGGCTTTCGTCAGGAAGAAGGCCAAGGATTACGGCACCTGTAAACTGGCTGAAGGGGCCGAAGTGAAAAACAGGGAAGTCTGCATCATCGAGGATGTAGTGACCACCGGAGGTCAGATTATCCTGAGCGCCAATGAGCTGAGAAATCTGGGGGCGCGGGTGAGCCATGTTATGTGCGTTATTCAGCGTAACCCCAACAGCCGGGAAACTCTGGCAAAAGAAGGACTGGACCTGGTCCCGTTATTTACTATGGAAGAATTGGAACCCCGCTCTAATGGATAGATTATCAAATATTAAAGTCATCAGCATTGATTTCTTTCGCACCCTGATTAATATCCCGCCGGGCTCTTATATAATCTGGGAGACCTATCTCAAAGGCCGCTTCCCGGATGAGCAGTCCCTGAGATACCTGGAAAGAGCGGAAGATATCCTCTCCCTGAAATGGAATGCCGCCGGAATGGATTTTCATCATTTCAAAAGCGTCAGAAAGGTACTTGAGGAGACTGTTTCCGATCTGTTCAATGAAATCGGTTTTCATTACGATCCACTGGATGTCACCAATTTCCTGATGGACCAGCACAAGCGGCGCCGTTTATACGAAGACGTGAGGCCTTTCCTGGAAAATGTCGGCAGAAAGTACCCCATCTGCCTGGCTTCCGACGGCGACCTGGAAATGCTTGAGAATCTCAGTGAAATATTTGACTTCGACCACGTCTTCACTTCTGAAACCCTGCGGACCTACAAGCTAAACCCGCGGTTCTTCTCTCACGTCGCTAATCACTATCAGGTAGAACCAGCCAATATCTTGCACATCGGAGATTCGGAATCAGATATTGTAGGCCCCAAACAATACGGCGTAATGACATGCTGGCTGAACCGCAAACAAAAACCCTGGAAACACCCGGTGCGTCCTGATTTTGAGATCTCATCTCTGTTGGACGCGTTGAATATCCTGAGCTGACTGAAGACGGCTACAGCCACTCCATGATCCTGTACATGTTCTCGTAAGCCTGTCCGAAATTGGTACTGCCAGCCGCATACTTTTCTTTCAGGGCGATCATGCTGCTTACGAAACCCTGTTTATCACCGTTTTTGACCATATCCGCCCATCTGGCTGCATTCTTCTGAAACTGTTCTTCTACTTCCTTTACGCGCGGTAAACGCATCTGAAGGGTGGCATATAGTTCGGGATCTTCAGAGACCACGCTCTCTACCAGGGTAGTTAACACGCGGTAAGTGCTGCCGCCGATTTCTTTCATCTGCTGTAAATTACCGGCTTCGATCAGGGTGTCTGCCGCTACAATGGAGATAAAATGCGCCAGGCCCAGCACCACCGACATCATCTCGTCATGTTGCCGGGGTGTCATCAGGGTTACCCGGGCTCCCCTCTCCTGTAAAAAGGACTGCGCTTTCTGGGCCAGCCATTTTTCTTCTTCGCTGGTCGGGGTTATTACAAAGTTTTGACTGGATAGGGCTTTAGCCCCCGGGCCGAACAGAGGATGAGTCCCTAACACTGTAGCTTTATCAAGATAACGGTGCATCGTCTCGACCGGGAATTCTTTTACAGAAGTGATATCGATTACAATCTGGCCCTTCCTCACATGGGGAGCAATATCCTTCACCACTTCCTCAAAGGCATCGATATTAACCGCCAGAATGATAATATCGGCTTCCTCAGCCGCTTCCGCGCTGCTTGCCGTCCTGGCTCTCAGTTCTTTTTCCAGAGATACCAGCCCGGACCGGTCTTTATCGCTGACAATTACATCAAAGCCTTCTTGAAGGAGAAACCGGGTGAACCATCTTCCCATTTTCCCGGCCCCGCCGATAATGCCTGTTTTCAAGAATGCCTCCCCTGTCTTTTTACTCAATCCGTTTCCTTACTTCAGCCTGGGATACGACCCCAGGATTTTCACAAATATGGTCGAATTCTCCAGACTCTGTAAAGCAGCCTTGACGGACTCATCCTCATGATGTCCTTCGAAATCAACATAGAAGTTATACTCCCAGGGCTTCTGGCGGGTAGGCCGCGATTCGATACGGGTAAGGTTTATTTTCCGGTTTGCCAGCTCTTTCAGGGCGTCATATAGCGCTCCAGGCTGATGCTTAACGGTAAAGACTATTGAAGTCTTATCGCAGCCCGAACGGGGAGCATCCCGTCTTGATAGGATATAGAACCGCGTATAGTTTTGAGTGTTGTCCTCGATTCCCTTGACCAGGATCTTCATCCCGTATATCTCCGCCGCCCGGGCACTGGCAATGGCTGCTTTATCCGGTGCTCCGCTCTCTTTGACAAGTTTGACGCTGCCGGCCGTGTCATAGGTGGATGTCTGCTTCCATCCCATCTTTCTCAAGAAAGCCTTGCACTGTCCCAGCGCCTGGGGATGTGAATAGACTTCTTTGATTGAATCGATCTGCGCGGACGGCTGTCCGATCAAATTGTGGACAATCCTGATCTGGGTCTCACCGGTCACCTTTAAACCGGAGTCAAGTAAAAGATCGTAGGTCCGGGGTACGCTCCCTTCCAGGGAGTTTTCTACCGGTACCAGTCCGAATTGCACCTCATCCGCCTCTACGGCCTGGAAGACGTCCTCAAAACTCTCGCAGGGCCGCAAACGAGCTCCCGAACCGAAATATTGATAGGCCGCTTCCTCGCTATAAGCCCCCAGTTCTCCTTGAAAAGCCACCGTAACACCCTGGACCTCTTTGCTGGCAACGAGCAGCCGCTGGTAAATTTTTTCTATCACTTCGGGGTCCAGTCTCTCGGATTCAGCCAGGCTCCTGACTCTTTCCAGCACGGTTTGTTCCCGTGCCTTGTCTTCAATCGGCTTTCCAATTTCACGCTTTTCTTTGCCGATGGAGCGGGTTACCTCCATTCTCGCGGCAATCAGTTTGACGATACGGGTATCCAGTTCATCGATTTGTTTTCTTAAATCATCCAGGCTCATTTTAATATCCTCTCGATCATTCCCGCCCGAAGCGCCAGGTCGCACAGCGTAGCCGCCATCATGGACTCAACCACGATCACCGCCCTGGGAACCAGACATACATCGTGCCTGCCCGAAATGAGTATCTCTTTGTTTTCCAGGGTCTTCATATCCACGGTCTTTTGCGGCTGAGAAATCGAGGGCACCGGCTTCACCGCCGCTCTGACTACAAACGGCATTCCGCTGCTGATCCCTCCCAGCACCCCACCGGCATTATTGGTCTCCATCTCCACATGGTTATCTCGATATACTATCGGATCGTTATTCTGTGATCCCCGCTTTTCTGCTGCTGAGAACCCTGCTCCGAACTCAACCCCCTTTACGGCTGGTATTGCCAGAAGGGCCTTTGCTATCTCCCCCTCCAGCGTGTCGAAATATGGCTCTCCCAACCCTGCTGGCAGATTCAGAGCCAGTCCTTCGATCACACCGCCAAGGCTGTCCATATCTTTGCCGACTTGCTCTATCAGATCCAGCATGGCCTTCTCAGCCTGCGGGTCTGCGC
Source organism: uncultured Dehalococcoidales bacterium (assembly GCA_964513135.1). Classification (GTDB taxonomy): domain Bacteria; phylum Chloroflexota; class Dehalococcoidia; order Dehalococcoidales; family UBA3254; genus CAZELW01. The sequence goes on along the minus strand of CAZELW010000019.1, from coordinate 1,419 downwards.
ACCGCAGCAGACTGCGGTAGACATTCTGTCTTATGGCGCTCACGTCGACGGCGGCTGCCCTGACGCTGCCTATCCGAACGGTGTGCGCCAACACCTCGATGTCCCTGGTTTTGAGTACCTTTTTGGCAATTGCCCCGGCCATCACGAGACCAACCGTTACTCTGCCGGAAAACCTGCCCCCGCCGCGGTAATCATTCAGTCCCCCATATTTCATAAACGCCGTATAGTCCGCATGGCCCGGACGAGGAAGGAACCGCATCTTTTCATAATCGGTGGAGACGGTATCCTTGTTCCGTACCAGCAGAGCGATCGGAGATCCGGTAGAGTGCCCCTCGAAAATCCCGGAGAGTATCTCCACCCGGTCTTCTTCCAGCCTGGTGGTCTGTCCGGCTCCGGGTGCCGGCTTTCTCTTGTCCACTTCACTCTGGATGTCTTCCTTACTGATCGGCAATCCGGCAGGGCAGCCTTCCACTACAACACCCACACCGGGGCCGTGGCTTTCTCCAAAGCTGGTGATGCGAAAAATTTTACCGAAGCTATCGCTCATCCGTTTTCACCCCCAGATTTTGCAGGACTCTCCAGTATTCAGGATAGGTTTTCGCCACGCATTCGGCGCCTTCGATAATAATTCCGCTTGCTGCCCCCAGTAGGCTGAAGGCCATGGCGATGCGGTGGTCGTCACAGGAATCTATTACCGCCCTTCGCGGCTTTCCTCCGGTTATTATTAGCTTATCTGCTTTCTCATCGGCCTGTATCCCGGCCATCTCCAGCCCTTTCATGACGGCCAGTATCCGGTTGGACTCCTTTAAACGCGCTCGCTGGATACCGCTGAACTCGCTGGTACCTTCGGCCAGGGCCGCCAGCGCTGCCATAGTCGGCAGCAGGTCGATGCAGTCATTCAAATCAGCCTTGATGGCTTTCAAGCAGTCTCTCTTAACAATCACAGCATCCGGGTATACCGCCACTGATGCGCCCATTTCCTTCAGAAGATCGATGATTCTCCGGTCGCCCTGTAAACTGCCGGAATTGAGATTCTCCACTTGCACCTCCCCGGCTACCGCTCCGAAACTCAATAAATAGGATGCCGAAGACCAGTCGCCTTCTACGCGGTATACTGCCGGATGATAGGGCTGAGGTGACGACTTATATTCCGTCAGATCGTCAGAATGCATTATCTGTATGCCAAAATGGTTCAGGCATTCCAGTGTCATTAATACATATGGTCTGGACTCCAGAGGCGTAGTCAAACGTATTTCAGCCGGTCTATCCGCCAGCGGAGCCGCCAGCAGCAGGGCTGAAACATACTGAGAGCTGATATCTCCCGGTAGTTCGGTCAGCCCGCCCCCGATATGGCCTCCTTTGACAACGACCGGTGGGAAATCACCGGTGCAGGAGATATCCACTTCCCATTTTCTCAGG
>CAZELW010000018.1:0-12801 GCA_964513135.1 uncultured Dehalococcoidales bacterium | reverse complement strand
AAGAGGACACCTTGAAGAACAAGAAACCGGCCAATCAGGGCACCTGCCCAACCTGCGGGACCAAGGTATTCAAAATCGGCAAAGCCAAAAAATAGACCATTCTAGGCGTAAAGGCGAGAAGACCGGCCGGTCTTCTCGCCTTTTCATTTCTAAAAGAGTGTATAAGGCCAGTTATCCCAGGTTCAGCCAGCCGCTGCGCATCTGGCAGAGCGCCGGCGGCGGATAAAATAGAGCGTGCTGTTTACTGCCACCATCAAGCTGATGGCCGACAGGATCATTACGACCGGGCTGATGCTGTAGCCGGCGCCGAATGCTCCCATCAATATATAAAGCCCATCCCAGGCCAGGCTGAACAGCCCTACCCCCAGCATCAAGCGCCCTGGACGTTTGGTAATACCCATTGTAATAGTGATGGGAATTTTCATCCAGACGAAACGCCCCAGGACAATATTGAGGGTTGAAGGGCAGAAGGTCCGGGATGCAGCTTTCGCCGGACGCCCTTTCCCTCCGGCTCCAGCCGCATGCATCACCAGATATCTCTTAGCCAGCTTCATCACAGGCATAGTGATATATCTTCGCAAGGACCATCGTGACGGCGCCCGTTCCAGGTCTTGTGCCATCTTCTGGTACAGGCGCGACAGCGGCGTCCGGCCGAACCCGCTCACTTTATAAAGCGTGCAGGCCCCCGCCTCGCGTCCGACCAGAGTTATCGCGCATAAAATAGCTATATAGCTCGGAGGAAGATTGCCGGCGATGATATTATAGCCGGTAATCAGCCAGATAGTCTCCAATAGATAAGGAATGGAAAATCCGAACTCCGCCACCAGGCTTATGGCAAAAACCGTCAGTATTAACCAGAGATTAAGCGAGCCGGTCAGGCTTATTGCTTGCTGGTAGATTTCTACCATATTCTTTTTACCGCGTCAGAAACTAACAACATTAAAACAATGTTACCACATCTGCGGTAAAAGGTGAATATTCAAGCGGTATTCAGATTGTTTCCGGTGCTTTTTCCCTTCTCCTCAAAATGGCCCCCTGCCGGATAAGCTCATCCCGGACTGCCTGGTATTCCATTTTCCGGGGTACTATACCCTGTTTTATGGACAGAGCGGCGCACACTCCGGCCGCCTGGCCGGTGGCCATTGAAATTGGTATGATCCGGTAGGAAGCCTGAGCTTCATGAGTGCCGGATATGCAGCGGCCGGCCGTAAGCAGGTTCTCCACACCCCGCGGGATCAGACAGCGCAGCGGAATATCATAGGTCTCATTATGCGGGACCCTTCTAAGAAGAGTTCCTGCTCCGGTAGGATTGTGGATATCGATCGGATAAGACCCGTGGGCAATTATATCGTCGAAACGCCGCGCTTCAAGGATATCGTTGGCGGTCAGAACATATTCACCCAGGATTCTCCGGGATTCCCGCACTCCGATGGTAGTCCCGGTTTGAACAATATGGGTGTTTTCGAATCCGGGTACATATCTTTTTAAAAAACCGGCTACCTGCTGCGCTTGAAGGCGCCCTTCGTATTCGGCCCTGCTGAGGTCCCAGACATCTGTTCCGGAAACCCTGGTAACACGGGTACTGTTAACATTTACTTCGTCTTCATAGGGAGTGCCAAAAAACAATATATCCTCCCGGGATAAATTAAGCTGGCCTTCCCGGGTAGCTTTTGTGATGAATTCATACAACCCTTGCACGCCATTCCACTGGACAGGATTATTACGCACATACTCCGCGAATTTCTCCCGGTTAAACCCGACCAGGCGGAATAATAATGTCATTGGCTGGGTCAGCCCGTCCCATTCGCGTCCCTGTTGAAAGGGAGCTCCGGCCAGGGCAGCGATATCCCCGTCTCCCGTACAGTCGACCGTTACTTTTGCTTTGATTACTACAGGGCCGGACTTGGTTTCCAGAATTACCCCCTCCAGGCTGGAATCACCGATTATTCCGCTGGCATAAGCATGGTAGAGGAAATTAACCCCCGATTGGTTAAGCAGTTCCGGCGCTACGCTTTTGTATATCTCCGGATCAAATGGTGTCACATAGCCGGTATCTCTGGAGGGCTGCACGGCTCCGCCTCTGGCCAACAGCAGATCCGTGAGCCTGGTAACTACCCCCCCTATAATAGGTTCTGCCGGACCGTGGTCTTGCGGATACAGCAAGTGGGTCCTGGGAGGCTGGGATTCATAAATGGGAGAGAAATAGGACATAAAACAGGTCACCAGGGCCGCAGTGGCACTGCCTCCCAGGAAGCCAAGCCTCTCGACCAGAATAACATCAGCCCCAGCATCCGCCGCCCCCAGAGCCGCGCCCAGTCCAGCCGGGCCTCCTCCCACTACCAGGACGTCGGTTTCCGCGATAACCTGTGCCTTTCGGGAAGGCAATTCTACATTCACAGTATTGGCAGGTCTGTCGAGTATCGGCATGGCACTTATCCTTTTACATCTTCCGGCTGCCTCGATGGCGAACAGGTCTTCAGTTCTTCATATTGCCCGGTCAGCAGTTTGACCGCCATTCGATTGTTGTCCCGGGCGCGTTCTTTTATAGCAGGGAGAAGCTGCCGGATTTGCTTTATGGTTGCTTCCCGGTCGTCCCAGTAGCGGTCAATATAGGATATCAATCGCCCGGCATTTACCAGGCGCAGGGGAGGTGTGGCAATCTGCAAATCTTCCAGGATGCCGGACACCTTGGCAGCATAGGGCAGAGCGACGAAAGGGACCCCCTGGAGGGCCGCAAAAATAAGGAAATGCAGGCGCATTCCGACAGCAAAATCAAACTGCTTCATCAGGGACAGAATCTGCCCGGGGGTGTATTCACCCTGCAGCAGCCAGGCCCTTTGAGGTTGAAGCATTTTGGATATTACAGCGTGCGAATGCTGCATATCCAGCACCCTTTGCTCCATTGGAATGAAGACGATATTGGCTTTATAGCGGTCGATGATGAAATCAGCGGTGTTAGCAATCAATTCATGGTAGGACATTTCACGCAGGTCCGGCGCAGCGCTGCCCGGTTCACGCACTGACATCGCTACCAGCCTTTGTCCCGGCTCCAGACGCTCACGCTTGATAGTGTCCTTCGGGAGCGGTTCCGGCTCGATAAGAAAAGCCGGATCAGCCGTGACGATGATCTCACAACTGATACCGGTCTCCTCCAGTATTTTCTTGGCATTGCGTTCGCGGACCGTGATCAAGGCTGCCTTGCTGAGGACTTCTTTGACATACTTCTGCATGTCAGGGTCCTGCAAAGGACCCGCACTGACCGCGTAGACCATCACCGGCACTCCGCTATCGTGGGCCAGGGACACTTCCCGTAAGAATGCCCTGATTTCGGAGTCGAAGAGAATGCCGCCTCCCCCCAGGATAAAAAGGTCCAGCCCCTCAATCTCCGGCACCACCTCACTCCGGGTGAGATTGCGGGCGGAAACCACATGCTCAACCTTGTGACGGCGTTTGGTATCCTCCACATCGCGTGTGAAGACAGTGATTTCTACGGGCAGAGACTGGCGCAGTTGATTGATCATGCTTTGTAAAATGGCTTCATCGCCCAGGTTCAAGCCGCCGTAAGAACCGGAAATTCCCACTTTATAGACCTTTTTTGCCTCAGACATTGTAGATCCTTTAGCTAATAAAACTATTCCCTATAATAAGTATGCCTGCCTGACGGTTGTATTAGCGACAGGAAATCCATCTATACCTCCTAGGCTTTATCATGTATCCCGACTCTTTTATAATAAGGATATTATGACCCCCAAACCGGAAAAACTGGCTCTGGAGCAAAGGGTATTGCGGTTCATCCGCGATAACCGGCTGCTGACCGGTGGGCAAAAAGTCCTGGCGGCCGTATCTGGCGGCGCCGATTCCGTGTGCCTGCTGCATATCCTGTACCGACTGCGGGAGGAATTGAACATCTCCTTATACGCCGCCCATTTCAATCATCAGTTGCGCGGAGCAGACTCAGATGCGGACGCTGCTTATGTCGCGGACCTGGCGCAGAAACTGGATATTCCTGTTACCATAGAAAAAGGGGATGTAGCCGGTTTCCAGGCGAAACACCGGATTTCACTGGAAGAGGCTGCCCGCGAGCTGCGTTACCGCTTTCTTTCCCGAACGGCGGGAACAATAGGGGTGGACAGGGTAGCCACAGGGCATACCCGGAACGACCAGATAGAGACCATCCTGCTGCATATTATTCGGGGTACAGGGCTGCGGGGACTTCGCGGCCTGCAACCCTGTCAGGCGCTGAAGTTCGAGGGTCGGTCTTTGACGGTGATCAGGCCCCTGCTGGAAATCAGGCGGGAGGAAACGGAAGCCTGCTGCGCCGAGCTGAAGCTCACGCCCTGCCAGGATTCCTCCAACCTGTCCTTCTCTTTGCTCAGGAACCGGGTGCGTCATGAACTGCTGCCCTTATTACAAAGCTATAACCCGGGCATCGGCGAATCACTTCTGCGTACTGCCCGCATTGCGCGCGATGATCTGGCCTTTCTGGAATCGGAAAGCTATAAGGCCTGGCAAGAAGTAGCCTCCAGGAAAGGTAATACCGTGTTCTTCGATAAAGCACGGTTTAAAAATTTATCTCCGGCTCTGCAGCGACACCTGCTGCGTAAAGCTATCGATGGGCTTCTGGGGACATTGAAGGATATCGAGGTGCGGCATATCGAAGAGATACTGGAGGCCCTGGGAAAACCGGCCGGAAAACAGATCATCCTGCCAGAAGGCCTGGTCTTTGGCATCGAATACAGGCGTTATTTATTGGGATTTGCCCTGGATGAGTCGGTCCCTCTTCCGGAGTTGAAAGGAAGCTACCGCATTCAAATCCCCGGAAAAACGGAGATACCAGGTTGGGAGATAGAAGCTGAGATAATCGATCGGGCTTCGCTGAAAGATATCCCTGCGGATTGGATGGGGATGGGTGAGGTAGAGCTTACCGCCTGCTTGGATCTGGAGAAAACCGGGCCTGTGATTCAGGTTAGCGCCAACCGCCGGGACGATCTCTTTCAACCCCTGGGTATGGACAGCCTGAAGAAAGTGGGGGATTTCATGGCGGATGCCCGGGTGCCGAAAGCCTGGCGTGACAGAATCCCTATTTTCAGTACTCCCCGGCAGATCATCTGGGTGGCCGGCTGGCGTATTGACGACAGGGTGAAATTGGCCTCTCAGACCATCAATGTCCTCTTGTTAAAAATGCGCCGGAAGCCGGTTTGATCCGGCTCCTGATGTTAAAATCCTCGATCAGCCGCTAGGTATTTTACACATTTCTTATAACATATACGTTCATCATCTTGACATGTAGTGGTATAATATTATTACCAAAAGATTACAAATAGTGTCTGGTATCCTGGTCAGTCGCCTGTTTTATCTGGCCCGTTCATCTAATACCCTGGAAAATGCAAAGTTTGGGTATCTTGAAAGACTGCACCGGAAATAAGGGACACGTTTTAAAGGAGGTGCAGTCAGATGGCTTTGGAAGAGAAAACCCTGCGCTGTCGTGATTGCGGACAGGAATTTCTGTTTACAGTTGGTGAACAGGAGTTCTATGCGTCTCATGGTTTACAGAATGATCCTACCAGGTGCCCGGCATGCCGGGCGAACCGTCGGAGGACCCGCAGCGGCGACGGCAGCCGTCCCAGACAAATGCACACGGTTACCTGCGCTGAATGCGGTGCAGAGACCCAGGTCCCCTTCGAGCCAACCGAAGGCCGCCCGGTCTATTGCCGTGAATGCTATGCCCGGCAGAAAAAACCCGTTTAGACATTCACAAGGCGATTCCGCTATAATTGAATAGTGAATGTCGGCATATGTAAAGTTAAACTGCGCTTGCCGGATAATTTGTCTTTAAAAGGTAAAAGACAGATAGTCAAGTCAGTAACTGCGCGTGTCAAAAACAAGTTCAACGTTTCCATCGCTGAAGTCGAAGATAACGATCTCTGGCAATTGGCGACTATTGGATTCTGTTTTATCAGTAATGACAAGCGCTTTACCAATGAAGTCCTGTCCAAAGCCGTCGACTTGATTGTCAATAGTCAGGGCGATTTCGAAATGCTTGACTATGAGATAGAGATCCTGGCGGTCTGATGAAGGAGGAAGCGTGGATACCACGGGCTTCATCCGGCATCTGACCGCCCTGCGCGAATACAACCATCAGATCAGCCACATTGAGAATATTCCTCCCCGCCCGGCCAGCTTCGGAGATGTGGAACGTCCTCTGGCCAAAGCTCTTCAGGACTGTCTCGATGATAATGGCTTGTGGCCTCTTTATTCCCATCAGGCTGAGGCGGTGAACTATGCCCGCCAGGGGAAAAATGTCATGGTAGCCACTTCCAGCGCCAGCGGTAAAACTATGTGCTATAACATCCCTGTGATGGAAGCCATGCTGACCGAGAAAAGCAGCCGCGCGCTGTACCTGTTCCCCACCAAGGCCCTGGCACAGGACCAGCTGCGCAATATGCGCGCCCAGTTTTGCCCCGATATTGTCGAGGCGGATGACTGCGCTACCTTTGATGGAGATACACCCCATTCAGAACGCTATGATATCAAAAAGAGCGCCCGGATACTGATCACCAACCCGGATATGCTGCATATCGGGATTCTGCCGAACCATCAGTCCTGGTCGCGCCTTCTGCGGCGGTTGAGGTATGTTGTGGTGGATGAGGCGCATATTTACCGGGGAGTCTTCGGCTCTCATGTCGCCTGCATCTTGCGGCGGCTGCGCCGGCTGTGCCAGTTGTACGGCTCCAGGCCGCAGTTCATCTGCTGTTCCGCCACCATCGCCAATCCGGGCGAACACGCGGAAAAACTGACCGGCTTACCATTTACCGTGGTGGATAATGACGGCTCGCCGCACGGGGGTAAAGATTTCGTATTCTGGAATCCTCCTCTGACAGACGACCGCAAGGAAGCCCGCCGCAGCGCCAACAGTGAAGCCACCTTTCTTTTTACGGAGCTTGTGCAGCAGGAAATCCGCACCCTGACTTTTACCCGTACCCGCCGCTTGACAGAGCTAATCTATAACTATTCACGGCAAAAGCTGTCCCAGATAGACCGCCGGCTGGCCGACAGAATCAAACCCTACCGCGCAGGTTACCTGCCGGAAGACCGCCGGAAGATCGAAAAAGAGCTTTTCACGGGCAAGCTGGTGGGTGTGGTCGCTACTACCGCCCTGGAGGTGGGTATAGATATCGGCGACCTGGAAGCCACTATCCTGACCGGCTATCCGGGAAGCATCTCCAGCACCTGGCAGCAGGCAGGGAGAAGCGGCAGAGGCAAGCAGAAAGCCCTGAGTTTTCTTATAGCCATGGACAATCCGCTGGACCAGTACTTTATGCGTCACCCGGAAGATTTTTTCCAGAAAAGCTATGAAAACGCCCTGATCAATCCCCATAATCCCTATATTTTGCGGGGCCATCTGTCCTGCGCAGCCTGGGAAATGCCGCTTTCGGACCGTGACGAGCTGTATTTCGGGCAGGAGTTGAAATGGGAGCTCATCATCATGGAAAAAGAGCAGTTGCTGCGTCAGCGAAGCGGCCGCTGGTTCATCCCGCCGGGGGTGGCTTACCCGGCGCAGAGCGTCAATATCCGTTCAACGTCCGGACACAACTATGCCATAGTAAATACAGCCGCCGGGGCACTTCTGGAAACCATAGAGTCCGCCATGGCCTTCTACCAGGTCCATCCCGGTGCTGTCTATCTTCACCAGGGTGATACCTACCTGGTGACCGCCCTGGATCTGGAAAATAGAGTGGCTTACGCCGAGCCGGCCGAGGTCAGCTATTACACCCGCACCACCGAACTTTCGGACCTGAAAATCCTCAATACCGCCCGCCGGCAGGCCTGCGGTCCGGTAACGGTAAATGTGGGGGAAGTCGAGGTTAATTCCAGCATTATTGGCTATCATAAGAAAGCCCAGCTTACCGAGGAGATTATTGGAGAAGAAGCTCTGGACCTGCCACCGCAGCTATTTAATACAGTTGCCTTGTGGTTCGACTTGCCTCCCATGGCAATCGCCCGGATCACCCGGGCTGGACTTGACCTGGCCGGAGGCATCCATGCGGTGGAACACGCCGCTATTTCGATTTTGCCTCTTTTCGCACTTTGCGACCGCAATGATATCGGCGGCGTTTCCACTCCCTTTCACGCGGATACGGGAAAGGCCCAGATATTTATTTACGACGCTCATCCAGGCGGAATCGGGATAGCCGAGAAGGGTTATGAGATGGTAAGAGAGCTCTGGGAGGCTACCTACCGGGCTATCGCCGAATGTCCTTGCCAGGAGGGTTGTCCCGGCTGCATCCAGTCTCCCAAATGCGGCAATAATAATGAGCCGCTGGACAAGAAGGCCGCAGTTATAATCCTGGAGGAATTGCTGGAAAAACGGCTGGTCGGCGGATGAAAAAGCAGATTTAATTTGCTTTGTCGCTGTGATTCAATTACAGTGAAAGAGGGCCTTTCAGTTGAGGTAAACACTAATATTAGCACCGGAGGAATTGCATCTTGTTCAAGAACCTGTTTAAAAAAGCCTTACAACCCACTAAAGATAGCTGGTTTTCGAAGGCCATGCACCTTTTTGACCGGGCTACGATCGATGAGTCTATCTGGGAAGATCTGGAGGAGGTGCTGATTTCCGCCGATGTCGGCATGGAGACTACCGAAAAGCTTATCGAGAATACCAGGAAGCGAGTTAAGGAGGAAAAGCTCAAGGACGGAGAGCAGGTGCGCGAAGCACTGAAAAACGAGATGGTCCTTATGCTGGATATACCTTATCACGCCCCGGACGTCCCCTCCCCACCGGAGGTTGTCCTGGTCGTAGGAGTAAACGGCTCAGGCAAGACTACCTCCATCGCCAAGCTGGCGTATCAGGCCAGGAATGAAGGTAAGAGCGTTATCCTGGCCGCTGGTGATACATTTCGCGCAGCGGCCATAGACCAGCTCCAGACCTGGGCAGAGAGGACCGGCGTCGATATTGTGGCCCATCAGCCGGGGGCGGACCCCGGGGCAGTGGTATACGATGCCCTGGCCGCTGCCAAAAGTCGGCATGCGGATTTGCTGATTATTGATACAGCCGGGCGCCTGCATACCCGGTTTAATCTGATGGAGGAGTTGAAGAAAATCAAAAAGGTGGCTGGCAAGGTTGATCCCTCTGCTCCGCATGAAGTGCTTCTGGTCCTGGATGCCACGACCGGACAGAACGGCCTCTTGCAGGCCAAAAGCTTTACCGAAGCCTCCAGCGTGACCGGAATCTTTCTGGCCAAGCTTGACGGCACGGCCAAGGGCGGCATCGCACTGGCAATTTGCGATCAGTTGAAAATCCCTGTTAAATATATAGGAACAGGCGAACATCCTGAAGATATGGCCGTCTTCGAGGCCCGGGCTTTTGTCGAAGCGCTGAGTACCTAGTTATTATTTATGATTTGGTCAAATGATTTTACTGAAATTCGATGGTGAGCAATGGAAACAGCTTTTTATATTGATGTAGACCCGGTTATCTTTACTCTCGGCCCGTTTAGCATCGGCTGGTACGGACTGATGGTAGCCCTGGCGGTGGCTACTGTGGTGGGGTGGGTAGCCTGGCAGAACCAAAAGGCCGGGGTCCTCAGTTCTGATGCGGTTTTCACCGCCGCTCTGATAGGAATTCCATCCGGCGTGGTCTTTTCCAAGCTCCTGCATGTAATCGACCAGTGGCAATATTATCTGCATAACCCGGGCCGGATCATCAGTGGGGAAGGGCTGACCATCTGGGGAGCGGTCATTGGGGCCACTATCGGTGTCTGGATTTACAGCCGGATCAGTCGGCAATTCAGCTTCGCCCGTTTCGGCGACCTGATTGCTCCGGGGATTATCTTATCCCAGGCCATCGGAAGGATAGGCTGCACCTTTAACGGCTGCTGCTATGGTTTGGAATCACATTCCCCTCTGGCGATCATCTACACTAATCCGAATAGCTACGGGCCGCTGGGAATACCAGTTCTGCCAACACAGGTCTTCGAAATTTTCTATGACCTGGCTGTCTTCGGCGTTCTCCTTCTCCTTAGAGGCAGGCTCAAGCCGGACGGCGCTTTATTCACTGTGTACTACGCCCTCTATGCAGCCTGGCGTTTCGGCATTGAGTTCATCCGCGAGGGCACTCCATTCCTTTTCGGCATGCACCAGGCCCAGGTTATCGCTTTGATAGTCCTTTTAATCACCGTCCCCATCATTATCCTGAGGGTCAGGTGGAACAGACAGGACCAGCCGGAAGCCTTAGCCGAACCGCCGGCCGGAGTTTAGGGTTTCTGGCGCATTTATACCATTTGTTGAAAGGATGTTCTCAAACATCTCCACCTGGCATACATGTTGAAGCAGAATCAGCATGGCCGTTCAGCGCTATGTGGGCCTTTTCTCCAGGTTCATCAGGGGCGGAATGAAAAAGGACACCAGCCCGATGATTATGGTGGCTGCGCCGGCTATTAGAAACAGGGTGCGAATGCCAATGGCATCCGCCAGGGGTCCGGCAAAAGCCAGACCAATCGGGGTCATGGCGGCGCTGATCGAGCCCAGTAAAGAGAAAATGCGTCCCTGAATGTCTTTGGCTACCATGGACTGGAGCGTGGCCATGATCGGGCCATCGGCCATGGAAAGCCCGAACCCGACCAGGAAGTTGGCGCCCACACCCAGAAGGAACAGGCTCAAAGTAGTGAACCCCAGTCCCAGTGTGGCGATGCCGGACAGGATCACTCCCATTATCGCGGTAATGATGCGGCGCTTGAATCCACCCCAAACTCCCAGGGCAATACCTCCTGCGATCATTCCCAGCCCGAAAGCTGACTGAAGCCAGCCCAACTTGAGCACATCGCCTCCGAGATGTTCTGTAACCAGGATCGGCATCAGAATATAAGGCGGATACAGGAACAAAGTGATCAAAGCATATAAACCTATGATCAGTGTCAGACCGCGCCAGGCCCAGATATAACGGAATCCGCCGGCTATCTCAGCAAAGACGGAGACCTTGCCAGTTGAAGCCGACCGTGCCGGTTCAGGTATAAATAAGGGGAGCAGGCAGCCTATGGCGATAAGAGCAGTGATGATATCTACCGCCAGTACCCCCTGCATAGGCAGTACCCCAAGAAGGAAGGCGCCTGCCGGGGGCCCGGCAATACCGGTAGCCCCATACAATATCTGGTTCATGCCAGCCGCCCGGGACAAATGCCTTTCCGGGACTATCATGGGGATTGCCGCTGTCATGGCCGGAAAGTGGAAAGTCTGTCCGATAGCCCTCAACACCATGGATAGATAAATATGCCACACCTGGACAACGTCCAGGATAAAAAGCACTATCAGGCCGCCGGTGATCAAGGCTATGGACAGGTCGGCCAGAATCATGATTCGCTTGCGGTTCCAGCGGTCTACATAAGGGCCGATAACCGGCCCCAGGATAATCTGAGGCAAAAGGGCTACCATCAGGGCTGTCGCCAGCACCGTCGCCGATCCGGTTTCAATCGTCAGAAACCAGGCCAGGGCAAATTCCACAATAGTGCTGCCGAAAATAGAAAAGGCCTGGCTGGTCCAGAGAACTATAAACTTCTTTATATTGAAAACTCCTTAGTATAATATTACCAATATCTCCCTGAGATGCGCTATCAACAAAAATCAGGATCCCCTGCTATTCCTGTCAGGCTGGAGCCATCCGTTCCAAAGTTTTCGATGGAGCTTGCCAATAAATCCAGAAAAGAGCTTGCGGAACGCTGTAGACCTGTTAATCTCAGGGTCGGGTATATTACTTTGTATTCTGACTGTATTTTTACGTCTGGTACTTTAGGCCTTTGCTTCTTGTGCTTTTTTCTTATTCGTGTTAGTTTTTAATTAGGCTGGAGGTTATTAACGTGAATATTATCGGTTTTATCTGGGGCATCATCGCCTTTCTCTGGATGGGCATCGCCCTGATTCCCTTCCTGGGATGGCTCAACTGGATGGTGATTCCTTTTGCCGCCATCGGTTTAATCATCAGCATTTTTGGCTATGTGCCGCGAAAAAACTCCCTGGGTCTGGTCGGACTCGTTTTAAACGGTATTGTGATCGTGATAGGACTGCTGCGGCTGTCCCTGGGCGGCGGATTTATATAAACCGGGCTCCTCTTGAATTGTAAAAATTCAGCGCTTGGTTTATAGTGGAATGGCTGATGGAAAACTCGATTACATTTTTGGGCACGGCCGGTGCCAGGATCATGGTTGCGAATCAAATTCAGGCTTCGGGCGGTATGTGGCTAAACCTGGCCGGTACGGAAATCCTCATCGACCCCGGACCCGGCAGCATTGTCCAGTCCACCAAACGCAAACTCAGAGCTGACCACCTCAAAGCTATTATTATCTCTCATCGACACCTCGACCATGCTGGCGATTTGAATATCATGGTAGAGGCTATGACTCAGGGAGGATTTGAGCCCCGTGGCCGCGTGTTTCTTCCTTCCGATGCCCTGGGGCCGGAACCGGTGCTGTTTTCCTATTTGATTGATTATCTGGATAAGCTCGAGGTATTGCGAGAAGGCCAGTCCTACGGCATAGACAGCGTCACCTTTTCTACCCCGGTGCGCCATAAGCACTCGGTGGAAACCTACGGTTTAAAATTTACCGCGGGTGAACGGAGTTTCGCCTATATTGCCGACAGCCGTTATTTTGATGGATTGATCGAAAACTATAAGGCCGAGCTGATTATAATTAATCTGGTCTTCATCGAGCCCAGGGATGGGATAGCACACCTGTCCCTGCAGGATGCCGAACGGATTATCAACGGCATCAAACCGAAAGCCGCCATCCTGAGCCATTTCGGAATGAG